>JAYRLJ010000037.1:0-15647 GCA_041905305.1 Hylemonella sp.
AGTCGACCGGGCAGCTCTCCTCGCAGAAGCCGCAGAAGATGCACTTGGTCAGGTCGATGTCGTAGCGCGTGGTGCGGCGGCTGCCGTCGGCGCGCACGTCGGACTCGATGGTGATCGCCATGGCCGGGCAGACGGCCTCGCACAGCTTGCAGGCGATGCAGCGCTCTTCACCGTTCTCATAACGACGCAGCGCGTGCAGGCCACGGAAGCGCGGCGACAGCGGGGTCTTCTCCTCCGGAAACTGCACCGTCACCTTGCGGCTGAAGGCGTAGCGCCCGGTCAGGGCCATGCCCTTGAAGAGCTCCACCAGCATGAAGCTCTTGATGAAGTCCTTGAAGGAGAAGGTCGTGTTGGATGTAGCAGTGGCAGCCATGTCTTGACCCGCTTAATTCCAGATGTTCCACGGCGTCTGCATCCAGATGCCGACGATGAGCAGCCACACCAGGGTGACCGGAATGAAGATCTTCCAGCCCAGACGCATGATCTGGTCGTAGCGGAAACGCGGGAAGGTGGCGCGGATCCAGATGAACATCGACACCACGACGAAGGTCTTCAGGCCCAGCCAGATCCAGCCGGGAATCCAGTTGAACAGCGCGCTGTCGATCGGCGACATCCAGCCGCCCATGAACATGATCACCGCCAGGATGGACACCAGCCACATGCTGGCGTACTCGGCCAGGAAGAAGATGGCGAAGCCCATGCCCGAGTACTCGACCATGTGGCCGGCCACGATCTCAGCCTCGCCTTCAACCACGTCAAAGGGATGGCGGTTGGTCTCGGCCACGCCGGAAATCAGGTAGACCATGAAGATCGGCAGCAGCGGCAGCCAGTTCCACGACAGGAAGGTCAACCCCATGTCGGCAAAGTAGCCCTTGCCCTGCCCCATCACGATGTCGGTCAGGTTCATGCTGCCGGAGACCATGAGCACCACCAGGAAGCAAAAGCCCATGGCGATCTCGTAGCTCACCATCTGCGCCGAGGCGCGCAGCGCACCGAGGAAGGCGTACTTGGAGTTGGAGGCCCAGCCGGCGATGATGACGCCATAGACCTCGATCGAGGTGATGGCCATGATCAGCAGCAGGCCGGCGTTGACATTGGTCAGCGCCACGTCGGGGCCGAAGGGAATCGCCACCCAGGCGGCCAGCGCCGGCATGATGGCCATGATCGGGCCGAGCACGAACAGGCCCTTGGCCGCAGCGCTCGGCTGGATGATTTCCTTGGTCAGCAGCTTGAGCGCGTCGGCGATCGGCTGCAACAGGCCCATCGGGCCGACACGGTTGGGTCCATAGCGCACCTGCATGAAGCCCAGGAGCTTGCGCTCCCACAGCGTCAGGTAGGCCACCGCCCCCATCAGCGGCGCCAGCACGGCCACGATCTTGATCAGGATCCAGAGCACCGGCCACGCCATGGTGGTCCACCAGCTCGCGGCCAGCAGGTTCAGGCCGCCGTTGTACAGCGCGTCGATCATGCGGTGACCCCTTGTTCACGGGCATCGGCCGTCAATTGCAGCGACGGCGCGCGACGGACCAGGCCGTCGAGTTGATAGATGGACGCCACCACCGGCTCGATCGTCGGGGCAGCCAGGCTGATGCCAGCCTGCGTCGCGTTGGACAGGTTCGCCGGCGCGGCGGTGGCAACGGCCAGCACCTCTTGCGAAGTCTCGAATTCGAAACCGGACAGCCCGAGCAGATTGCCCAGCACGCGCAACACCTTCCAGGCCGGACGCGTCTCGCCCAGCGGCTTGACCACGGCGTGGAAACTCTGCAGGCGACCCTCGGCGTTGACAAAGCTGCCGGAAGTCTCGCTGAAGGGCGAGATGGGCAACAGCACGTCGCTGAACGCCAGATTGGTCTTGAACGGGCTCAGCGTGACAACCATTTCTGCCTGGTTCAGGCCGGCAGCGGCCGCCTGACCCGCGGCGGTGTCCTCGGGTTCGACGTTCAGCAGCACGGCCGCCTTCAGCCCGCCAGCCAGCATCTGCGCAGCATTCAGGCCAGCACCCTGCGGTTGGGCCTTGACCCACTGGGCGCCAACGGTGTTGGCCGCCTCGGTCAGGTAGCCGACGCTGGCGCCGGTCTGGGCACCAATCCAGTTCGCCAAAGCCAGCAGGCTGGAGGCATTGGCCGCGTGCGCCGCCGCATTGCCCAGCAGCACAGCCTTGCGCTCGCCGCCCAGCAGGGACTTGGCGATGGCTTGCGCCTGCGCCGTCGCCTGGCCGGCCGCCGGTGCAGCCACGCCCTTCTCTGCGGCAATGGCCGTGGCCACATCGGCCAGGGCCTGGGCCCATTGCCCGGCCTCGGTCACGACCGGGTACGCCACCTTCATGGCCCAGGCATCGGCAGCCTTGAGCAGTTGTTTCGAGGTAATGGCACTGAGCTGCGCACCGTGGCGCACGGCCTGACGGATGCGCTGCGCGAACAGCGGGTGATCCTTGCGCAGGTTGGAACCCACCACCAGCACGCGCTGCAACTGGGTGAGCGCCGCAATCGGCAGGCCCAGCCAGCGCACACCTTCGGCCTTGCCGAATTCGGCGTTACGCAGACGGTAGTCAACGTTGTCACTGCCCAAGCCGCGCACCAGCGCGCCGGCCAGGTACAACTCTTCCACCGTGCTGTGCGGGCTGACGAGCGCGCCGATCGAAGCCGCACCGTGGTCCGCCTTGATCTGAGTGAGGCCCTTGGCCACGTACTCCAGTGCGGTCTGCCAGTCGACGGTCTTCCATTCACCGCCCTGCTTGATCATGGGCTGGGTCAGACGCTCTGCGCTGCCCAGGGCCTCGTAGGCATAGCGGTCGCGGTCAGCGATCCAGCACTCGTTGACGGCCTCGTTTTCCAGCGGCACCACGCGCATGACCTTGTGGTTCTTGACCTGCACGATCAGGTTGGCACCGGTAGAGTCGTGCGGGGACACCGACTTGCGGCGGCTCAACTCCCAGGTACGGGCCTGGTAGCGGAACGGCTTGCTGGTCAGGGCGCCGACCGGGCATATGTCGATCATGTTGCCCGACAGCTCGGAGTCCACCGAGTGGCCGACGAAGGTCTCGATCTCGGAATGCTCGCCGCGGTGGCTCATGCCGAGCTCCATGACGCCGGCCACTTCCTGGCCGAAGCGCACGCAGCGGGTGCAGTGGATGCAACGGCTCATCTCTTCCATCGAGATCAGCGGACCGACATCCTTGTGGAACACCACGCGCTTCTCTTCCTGGTAGCGCGAGGAGGAGCCGCCATAGCCCACGGCCAAGTCCTGCAACTGGCACTCGCCGCCCTGGTCGCAGATCGGGCAGTCCAGCGGGTGGTTGATGAGCAGGAACTCCATCACCGACTTCTGGGCCTTGATCGCCTTGTCGCTCTTGGTGCGCACGATCATGCCCTGCGTCACCGGCGTGGCGCAGGCTGGCATGGCCTTGGGCGCCTTCTCGACGTCGACCAGGCACATGCGGCAGTTGGCCGCGATGCTGAGCTTCTTGTGATAGCAGAAATGCGGAATGTAGGTGCCAGCCTTCTCGGCCGCATGCATGACCATGCTGCCTTCCTGGACCTCCACCTTCTTGCCGTCGAGTTCGATTTCAACCATGTTCGTGTGCTCGGGGTATGGGGCTCAGACGTAGGCCGGGACCAGACAGGTCTTGTGGGCCACGTGATGTTCGAATTCAGGCCGGAAGTGCTTGATCATGGCGCGCACCGGCATGGCCGCCGCATCGCCCAGCGCACAGATCGTGCGGCCCTGGATGTTCTCGGCCACGTTGTCCAGCAGGTCCAGATCCTCGGGGCGACCCTGGCCGTTCTCGATGCGGTCGACCACGCGCGACAGCCAGCCCGTGCCTTCACGGCAAGGCGTGCACTGGCCGCAGGACTCGTGCATGTAGAAGTAGGACAGGCGCTGCAGCGACTTGACCATGCAGCGGGTTTCATCCATCACGATGACGGCGCCCGAGCCCAGCATGGAGCCGGCCTTGGCGATGGAGTCGTAATCCATCGTGCACTCCATGATGATGTTGGCTGGCAGCACCGGCGCCGACGAGCCGCCGGGGATGACGGCCTTCAACTGGCGGCCGCCGCGCACGCCGCCCGCCAGCTCCAGCAGCTTGGCAAAAGGCGTGCCCATGGGAATCTCGTAGTTGCCCGGACGCTCGACATCGCCGCTGACCGAGAAGATCTTGGTGCCGCCGTTGTTCGGCTTGCCGCACTCGAGGTAGGCCTGGCCGCCGTTGCGGATGATCCAGGGCACCGCGGCGAAGGTCTCGGTGTTGTTGATGGTGGTCGGCTTGCCATACAGGCCAAAGCTGGCCGGGAATGGCGGCTTGAAGCGCGGCTGGCCCTTCTTGCCTTCCAGCGATTCCAGCAGTGCGGTCTCTTCACCGCAGATGTAGGCGCCGAAACCGTGGTGCGCATGCAGCTGAAAGCTGAAGTTGCTGCCCAGGATGTTGTTGCCCAGCAGGCCGGCAGCGCGCGCTTCTTCCAGCGCCGCTTCGAACCGCTCATAGACCTGGAAGATCTCGCCGTGGATGTAGTTGTAGCCGACTGTGATGCCCATGGCGTAGGCCGCAATGGCCATGCCCTCGATCACGATGTGCGGGTTGTACATGAGGATGTCGCGGTCCTTGCAGGTACCCGGTTCACCCTCGTCGGAGTTGCACACCAGGTACTTCTGACCCGGGAACTGGCGCGGCATGAAGCTCCACTTCAGGCCCGTGGGAAAGCCGGCGCCGCCGCGACCGCGCAGCGCGGACTCCTTGACGGTGGCGATCACCTGGTCCTGCGTCAGGCCTTCGCCACCATCCTTGCCCAGGATCTTGCGCAGGGCCTGGTAGCCGCCACGCGCCTCATAGTCCTTCAGGCTCCAGTTAGAACCGTTCAGGCCCGCATAGATCTGCGGGTTGATGTGGCGGTCGTGGAAGCAAGTCTGCACACCGGTGGCGGCGAACTGCGAAAGAAGTTTCTCGACTGACATCACTTGGCCCCTTCCGCCTTGAGGCCGTCAATCAGCTGATCCAGCTTGTCGTTGCTCATGAAGCTGCACATGGTGCGGTCATTGACCAGCATCACCGGCGAATCGGCGCAGGCCCCCAGGCACTCGCTCTGCTGCAGCGTGAACAGGCCGTCGGCCGTGGTCTCGCCCATGGCGATGCCCAGCTTCTGCTCCAGATGTTTCAGCGCACGGGCACCGTCACGCAGCTGGCAGGGCAGGTTGGTGCAGACGTTGAGCTTGAACTTGCCCACCGGCTGCTGGTTGTACATGTTGTAGAAGGTCGTCACCTCGTGCACGGCCATGGCCGGCATCTCGAGGTAGGCGGCGATCTCGGCCTCGCTGTCGGCGCTCACATGACCCTGTTCCTGCTGCACGATGGACAGGCAGGCCATGACAGCAGACTGCTTCTGCTCGGCCGGGTACTTGGCGACTTCCTTGGCGAAGCGCGCTTTGATGGCATCAGAGATCATCGATCAATCTCTCCAAACACAATGTCCAGGGTGCCGATGATGGCCACGGCGTCGGCCAGCATGTGGCCGCGGGCCAGTTCATCCAGCGTGGCCAGGTGGGCAAAGCCCGGGGCGCGGATCTTCAGGCGGTAGGGCTTGTTGGCGCCGTCGCTCACGAGGTAGATGCCGAACTCGCCCTTCGGGTGCTCGACGGCCGCATAGGCCTCGCCTTCGGGGACGCGGAAACCTTCGGTGAAGAGCTTGAAGTGGTGGATCAGCTCTTCCATGTTGGACTTCATGGCCTCGCGGGCCGGCGGTGCCACCTTGTGGTTGTCGGTGATCACCGGGCCCGGGTTGGCGCGCAGCCAGTCCACGCACTGCTTGATGATGCGGTTGGATTCGCGCATCTCCTGCACACGCACCAGGTAGCGGTCGTAGCTGTCGCCGGTCTTGCCCAGCGGGATGTCGAAGTCCACGCGGTCGTAGGCGTCGTAGGGCTGCTGCTTGCGCAGGTCCCAGGCGATGCCGGAGCCACGCAGCATCGGGCCGGTCATGCCCAGATTCAGGGCACGCTCGGCGGTGACGACCCCGATGCCCACGGTGCGCTGCTTCCAGATGCGGTTGTCGGTCAGCAGGGTTTCATACTCGTCCACGCACTTGGGGAAGCGCTGCGTGAAGTCGTCGATGAAGTCAAGCAGCGAGCCCTGGCGGTTGGCATTGAGTTGCGCGATCGCCTTGGCGTTGCGGATCTTGCTGGCCTGGTACTGCGGCATGCTGTCCGGCAGGTCGCGGTAAACACCGCCCGGACGGAAATAGGCCGCATGCATACGCGCACCCGACACCGCCTCGTACATGTCGAACAGGTCTTCGCGCTCGCGGAAGGTGTAGATCAGGATGGTGGAGCTGCCGCAGTCGTTGCCGTGCGAGCCCAGCCACATCAGGTGGTTGAGCAGACGCGTGATCTCGCCGAACATGGTGCGGATGTACTTGGCACGCAGCGGCACCTCGATGCCCAGCAGCTTTTCAATGGCCAGGCAGTAGGCCTGCTCATTGCACATCATCGACACGTAGTCGAGACGGTCCATGTAGGGCAGTGACTGGATGTAGGTCTTGTGCTCGGCCAGCTTCTCGGTGGCACGGTGCAGCAGACCGATGTGCGGGTCGGCGCGCTGCACGACCTCGCCGTCGAGCTCCAGCACCAGGCGCAGCACGCCGTGCGCGGCCGGGTGCTGCGGGCCGAAGTTCAGGGTGTAGTTCTTGATTTCTGCCATGATCAATGCAACCCGCCGTAGTTGTCTTCGCGGATGATGCGCGGCGTGATCTCGCGCGGCTCGATGGTGACTGGCTGGTACACCACGCGCTGCTGCTCGGCGTCGTAGCGCATCTCGACATGGCCAGACAACGGGAAGTCCTTGCGGAAGGGGTGGCCAATGAAGCCATAGTCGGTCAGGATGCGACGCAGGTCGTCATGCCCTTCGAACACGATGCCATAGAGGTCGAAGGCCTCGCGCTCGTACCAGTTGGCGGCACGCCAGACACTGGTCAGCGAGTCCACCAGCGGGAAATCGTCATCGGTTGCAAAAACCTTCAGGCGCAGACGCTGGTTCAGGCTGACGGACAGCAGGTGGGATACGACGCAGAAGCGCGCCCCCTCCCAGGACCCGTCGCCGTAGGTGGAATAGTCGACACCGCACAGGTCGATCAGCTGCTCGAAGCGACAATCGGGGGCGTCACGCAGGATCTGCGCTGCCGCCAGGTAGTCGGCCGCCGCCACCTCGACCGTGATCTCGCCCAGGGCGACTTCCACGCGACGCGCCTTGCCGCCCAAAGCGGCGGTGACAGTGTCCTTGAGAGCTTCGGGATTTACGGCAAATACTGTCATCTGTAATCCTCAGACGCGCGCCTCAGACACGCGCGATGGTTTGCGTGCGGCGGATCTTCTGCTGCAGCTGGATGATCCCGTAGATCAGCGCCTCGGCCGTGGGCGGACAGCCCGGCACGTAGACGTCAACCGGCACGATGCGGTCGCAACCGCGCACCACCGAGTAGCTGTAGTGGTAATAGCCGCCACCGTTGGCACAGGAACCCATGGAAATGACCCAGCGCGGCTCGCTCATCTGGTCGTAGACCTTGCGCAGGGCCGGCGCCATCTTGTTGCACAGCGTGCCGGCCACGATCATCAGGTCGGACTGCCGCGGGCTGGCACGGAACACCTCGGCACCAAAGCGACCGATGTCGTAACGCGCCGCCGCCGCATGCATCATCTCGACCGCACAGCAGGCCAGACCGAAGGTCATGGGCCAGAGCGAGCCGGTCTTGGCCCAGTTCACCACCGTGTCGTAGCTGGTGGTGATGAAGCCTTCTTTCATCACGCCTTCAATCATGGCATCAGCCCTCTCGAAAACCGCTTGTTTCTATTCCCAGTCCAGGGCGCCTTTTTTCCACTCGTAGACGAAGCCCACGACCAGAATGCCCAGGAACACCACCGCCGCCCAGAAACCGACCGCACCCACCTCCTTGAGCGCTACCGCCCAAGGGAAGAGAAAGGCAATTTCGAGGTCGAACAGAATGAAGAGGATGGCAACGAGGTAGTAGCGCACATCGAATTTCATGCGCGCATCTTCGAACGCTTCGAAGCCACACTCGTAGGGGGAATTTTTTGCCGCGTCGGGCCGGTTGGGACCGAGGATGTAGCCGATAACCTGGGGGAGTATTCCAACAGCGATACCGACCAAGATGAACAGGAGAACGGGAAGGTACTGATCGAGGTTCATCTTGAGATACTGATCACCGTTTACCTGCCGGAATGCGTTCCGACAGGTCTGTTTATGGTGCCGTCGGCGAGACTCGAACTCGCACAGCTTTCGCCACTACCCCCTCAAGATAGCGTGTCTACCAATTTCACCACGACGGCTTGTCTCGGGTGCCGGAATTGCATGAGGATTGCGCTCTTCCGACAGCCCTAGAGTTTACCCTGAATTTACCCCTCATCCCGGTTGATGAGGGTCAAGCTCAGAAGAAATTACTTGCTCGGAATCGCAGCGGCGCCCAAGGCTGCCGGTGCGGCCGGCGCATCAGCGGCCGGTGCGGCGTTGCCGGGAATCTGCGCCGCCGGCGCACTGCCTTCGGCCGGGGCCGTGACAGCCGCGCGCTCGAGCACGCTGCCCGTGCTGGCCGGACGCGCGTTGCCGAAGTAAGCCAGCAGCAACGTGGCGATGAAGAACACCGTGGCCAGCACGGCGGTGGTGCGCGACAGGAAGTTGGCACTGCCGCTGGCACCGAACAGGCTGCCCGAACTGCCGCTGCCGAAAGCAGCGCCCATGTCGGCACCCTTGCCGTGCTGGACCAGGATCAGGCCGATCATGCCCAGTGCCGACAGCATCTGGACCGTCAAGAGAATGGTTACCACAACACTCATGTTTACTCCTAAATTCGTAGCAGCCGGCGTCAGCCTGCTGCGGCAATGATGGTCAAAAAGTCCGGGGCCTTGAGCGATGCACCGCCGATCAGGCCGCCATCGATGTCAGGCTGGGCCAGCAGCTGTTCGGCATTCGCCGCATTCATGCTGCCACCGTAGAGAATGTTGACACGCTCGGCCTGCGGCGTAGCCGCCTTGAGCTGCGCGCGCAGCACGGCATGCACGGCCTGCGCCTGCTCCGGCGTGGCCGTCTTGCCGGTGCCGATGGCCCACACGGGTTCGTAGGCCACCACGATCTCGCTGATGCAATGGCCGTTGAGATGGATGACCGCAGCCAGCTGGCGCTTGACCACTTCTTCCGTCTTGCCGGCTTCGCGCTCGGCCAGCGTCTCACCGACGCAGACGATGGGCGTCACGCCGTTGGCCAGCGCGCGTTGCGCCTTGGCTGCCACCACCGCATCGGTCTCGCCGTGGTACTGGCGCCGCTCCGAATGACCGACGATGGCGTAGCGCACACCGAAGTCCTTGAGCATGGCCACCGACACCTCGCCGGTGTAGGCGCCCAGTTCGTGCTGAGACACATCCTGCGCGCCCAGCTCCACCGGGCTGGTGGCCAGCAGGGCCTGGCACTGCGCCAGATAAGGCGCCGGCACGCACACGGCGATGTCGCAGGCGGGGCCCTTCAGGCCGGAGAGGAGGCCCTTGAGCAGGGCCTGGTTGGCCGCCAAGCTGCCATTCATCTTCCAGTTGCCGGCGATCAGCTTCTTCTTGCTCATCATTTCTCCCAGGTCAGCACGATCTTGCCGATGTGCTGGTTGGATTCCATCAGGGCATGGGCCTTCGCAGCGCCGCTGCCCGTCGGTTCCGTCGGATCGACAGCCTTCCAGGTGCTGTGGATCACAGGTTTGATCTTGCCGGCCTCGATCAAGGGCCAGGCATGCTTCAGGCAGGCCTGCGCAATGGCGGCCTTGAAGGCCACCGGGCGCGGACGCAGTGTGGAGCCAGTGATGGTCAAGCGCTTGCGCAGCACCAGGCCAGCATTGAAACTGCTCTTGGTGCCGCCCTGCACCGCAATGATCACGATGCGGCCGTCCTCGGCCAGGCTCTCCACCTCGCGCGCCACGTAGTCGCCGCCCACCATGTCGAGGATCACGTCCACACCCTTGCCATCGGTCAGGCGCTTGACCTCGTCTTTGAAGTCCTGCGTCTTGTAGTTGATGGCATGGTCGGCACCGAGCTTGAGGCAGGCGGCGCACTTGTCATCACTGCCAGCAGTGACGATCACCTTGGCGCCCATCGCCTTGGCCAGCTGGATGGCGGTGACGCCAATGCCGCTGGAGCCGCCCTGGATCAGCAGCGTCTCGCCGGCCTGCAGGCGACCGCGGTCGAACACATTGCTCCAGACGGTGAAGAAGGTCTCAGGCAGCGAGGCTGCCTCGACATCGCTCAGGCCCTTCGGGTACGGCAGGCACTGCGCAATCGGCGCCGTGCACAGCTCGGCATAGCCACCGCCAGCCACCAGCGCGCACACCTTGTCACCCAGCTTGAAGCCGGCGGCGGCCAACGCCGCCGCATCGCCGCCCACGACCTCGCCCGCCACTTCGAGGCCGGGAATGTCGGAGGCGCCCGGCGGCACCGGGTAGTTGCCCTGGCGCTGGAACACGTCGGGGCGGTTGATGCCGCTGGCCGCCACGCGGATCAGCAGCTCGCCGGCCGCCGGCACCGGGTCCGGGCGCTCGCCCAGACGCAGCACCTCGGGCGCACCGTAGGATGTGATCTCAACTGCTTTCATGGTCATTTAGGCCGATAGCGCCCGCGCCGAGGGCGCGAGGAGCTATCGATTCAGTAGCAACCCAATCAGGCCTGTTCGCCGCCGCCCTGCTCGGGACGGTCCAGCAATGCCTTCATGGACAGCTTGACGCGGCCCTTCTCGTCGGTCTCGAGCACCTTGACCTTGACGATCTGGCCTTCGGACAGGTAGTCGGTGACCTTCTCCACACGCTCATGAGCGATCTGGCTGATGTGCAGCAGGCCGTCCTTGCCGGGCAGCAGGTTGACCAGGGCGCCGAAGTCCAGGATCTTGGTGACCGGGCCTTCGTAGACCTTGCCCACTTCCACCTCGGCGGTGATCTCGGCGATGCGGCGCTTGGCCTCGTCGGCCTTGGCGCCGTCGGTCGAGGCGATGGTGATGGTGCCGTCTTCCGCGATGTCGATCTGGGTGCCGGTCTCTTCGGTCAGCGCGCGGATCACGGCGCCGCCCTTGCCGATCACGTCACGGATCTTCTCGGGGTTGATCTTCATGGTGTACAGGCGCGGCGCGAAGTTGCTCACCTCGGTCTTGGCCTCGCCCATCGCTTCCTGCATCTTGCCCAGGATGTGCATGCGCGCTTCCTTGGCCTGGGCCAGTGCCACCTGCATGATCTCGCGCGTGATGCCCTGGATCTTGATGTCCATCTGCAGCGCGGTGATGCCGTTGGTGGTACCGGCCACCTTGAAGTCCATGTCGCCCAGGTGATCTTCGTCACCCAGGATGTCGGTCAGCACGGCGAAGCGGTTGCCTTCCTTGATCAGGCCCATGGCGATGCCGGCCACGTGGGCCTTCATCGGCACGCCGGCGTCCATCAGCGACAGGCAGCCGCCGCACACCGATGCCATGGAGGAGGAGCCGTTGGACTCGGTGATCTCGGACACCACACGCATGGTGTAGGGGAACTCTTCCTTGCTCGGCAGGCAGGCCACCAGGGCGCGCTTGGCCAGACGGCCGTGGCCGATCTCGCGGCGCTTCGGGCTGCCGACACGGCCGGTTTCGCCGGTGGCGAAGGGCGGCATGTTGTAGTGCAGCATGAAGCGGTCTTCGAAGTCGCCCGACAGCGCGTCGATGCGCTGCGCGTCGCGCTCGGTGCCCAGCGTGGTGATCACCAGCGCCTGGGTCTCGCCGCGCGTGAACAGGGCGGAGCCGTGGGTGCGCGGCAGCACGCTGTTACGGATCTCGATCGGGCGCACGGTGCGGGTGTCGCGACCGTCGATGCGCGGCTCGCCGGCCAGGATCTGGCTGCGCACGATGCGCGCTTCGATGTCGAACAGCATGCCTTCGACCTTCACGCTGTCGAACTCGACGCCCGACTCCTTCAGGTCGGCCAGCACGACGGCGTAGGCCTCGCGGCAGGCGTGGGTACGGGCCTGCTTGTTGCGGATCTGGTAGGCCGCGCGCAGCTTGTCTTCTGCCAGTGCGGTCACCTTGGCGATCAGGGCCTCGTCCTTGGCCGGCGCTTGCCAGTCCCAGGCCGGCTTGCCGGCATCGCGCACCAGTTCGTGGATGGCATTGATGGCAATGTTGCCCTGCTCGTGGCCGAACACCACGGCGCCCAGCATGATCTCTTCGCTCAGTTGCTGCGCTTCGGATTCCACCATCAGCACGGCAGCTTCGGTACCGGCAACCACCAGGTCCATCTGGCTGTCCTTGCGCTGGGTCTGGCCCGGGTTCAGCACGTATTCGCCGTTGATGTAGCCCACGCGGGCGGCACCGATGGGGCCGGCGTCGACTTCCGGGTTGAGCGACAGGGTGTGGATCACCACCTGCACTTCGTTGAAGAAGCCTTCGGGGAACAGCGGGCGGATCGGGCGGTCGATCAGGCGGCTGGTCAGGGTCTCGTACTCGCTGGGGCGGCCTTCGCGCTTGAAGAAGCTGCCCGGGATCTTGCCGGCGGCATAGCTCTTTTCCAGGTAGTCCACCGTCAGCGGGAAGAAGTCCTGGCCCGGCTTGGCGCTCTTGGAGGCCACCACGGTGGCCAGCACCACGGTGTCGTCGATGTTGACCATCACGGCGCCGCCAGCCTGGCGGGCGATCTCGCCGGTTTCCATGGTGACCGTGTGCTGGCCCCACTGGAAGGTCTTGGTAACTTTGTTGAACATGCTCATGTGCGTTCTCCTATCGGTTCAAGGGAGGTCTAAGCCGCCTCCCCGAGGGCCGGAAACCACATCACAGAACACGATGCCATTCCAGAGAAAGTCGGCAATCAGACTCAAATTTCTCTGGAATGACACAGCTTCGCTCTGTTTTTGCTGTCTCCGAAGTACAAAGCGCCTGAGCTAGCGGACCAACTCAGGCGCCTTTGTTCATTGTTCTGGCGATTACTTGCGCAGACCCAGCTTGCTGATCAGCGCGGTGTAACGGTCGGCGTCCTTGGCCTTCAGGTAGTCCAGCAGCTTGCGGCGACGGCTCACCATGCGCAGCAGACCGCGACGGCCGTGGTGGTCCTTGGCGTGCTCTTTGAAGTGCGGGGTCAGTTCGTTGATGCGGGCGGTCAGCAGGGCGACCTGGACTTCCGGGCTGCCGGTGTCGGCGGCACCGCGGGCATTGGCCTTGATGACTTCGGCCTTGACGCTGGATGCGATCATTTCATTCTTCCTTTGATGCGGGGCGGCGCCAGCCACGCTTGGCTGCGGCGTCCCAGGGTTTCAACTTGCGCCGGTGGCTGGAACTGCTGCCGGCGTGCGCTTGCGGAATGCAAAGCCTTGAGATTATAGCCCACCCCAGGCTGCGCGCACTTCGTGTCGCTTCGCCCGGTGCTTACGCCAGAGGCTCAAGCTCTTCGGCCTGTCCAGGCCTGCGCAGGCAGGCCCGGAGCCGCAGGCCTCAGCCCCTCCAGGGGCGATGCCAGCCGCCCGGCGAAGCCGGCTCGGCGGCATCCCACGATGCGAAAAGCCTACTGCGCGGCCAGCCAGGTCTTGAGCCGTTGCACCCCCTGCACCAGCCGCTGCAGCTCCCGGGAGGCAAAGCACCAGCGCAGCCAGCCGGCCGCCTCCGGCGCAAAGGCCTCGCCCGGCGCCAGGCCCAGGCCGGCCTCCACCACCAACCGCTTGGCCGTGGCCAGCGAATCGGGGTGGCCGTCCAGGCGAAAAAAGGCGTACATGCCGCCGGTCGGCATGGCCAACTGCACGCCCGGCACCGCCTGCAGCAGCGGCACCAGGGTGTCGCGCCCGGCCTTGAGCTGGGCCACCACGCGCGGCGTGATCTCGCCGGCCCGCTGCAGCGCCACCAGCGCCGCGCGCTGGGTGAACACGCTGGCGCAGGAGGTGTTGAACTCGATCAGCTTGCCCATGTCGTGCGTCAACGCGGCGGGCAACACCAGCCAGCCCAGGCGCCAACCCGTCATCAGGAAGCTCTTGGAGAAGCTGCCGACCACGATCAGGCGATCCTCGGAGGACGCAATATCCAGAAAGCTCGGCGCACAAACGGTTCCCCCCGAGGGGCTAAGCCCCTCCCCCCTGAGGGGGGCACCCGGCTTGGGGCGGCCCGGCGCCGGGGCCTTACCGCTGGGTTCGTAGTACAGCTGCGAGTACACCTCGTCGGCCACGATCCAGGTGCCGGTGCGGCGGCAGTGGTCCAGGATGCGCTGCTGCTCGGCCCGCGTCAGCGTCCAGCCGGTCGGGTTGTTCGGCGCGTTGAGGATCAACACCCGCGTGGCACCCGTCACCGCCGCCAGCAGGGCGTCCAGGTCCAGCGTCCAGGCGCCGTCGACCGGCTGCAGCGGTACGCAGCGCAAGTGCGCGCCCATGATGAGCGGCTGCGCCGTCAGGTTGGGCCACACCGGCGTTACCGCCACCACTTCGTCACCCGCCTCCACCAAGGCCTGCATGGCCAGCATCAGCGCGTTGACGCCGCCCGACGTGACGGCAATGCGCTCCATGCCGATGGCCTGCTGCGCACCGTGCAGGCGGCTCACATGCGCAGCAATCGCGGCCCGCAGCTCGGGCAGGCCGAGGTTGTGGGAATAGAAGGTTTCGCCTTGCTGCAGCGAGTCGATGGCCGCCTGCCGGATGAAGTCCGGCGTGACCTCGTCGCCCTCGCCGAACCAGAAGGCCAGCACATCGGAACGACCGAGGCCGGCGTTGGCCACCTCGCGGATCTTCGATTCCTGCAGCTGATGGATGACGTCACGCATAGGGCACTCTCAAAGCATCATGGACGCGGCATTTTGCAGCTGCTCGGCTGCTCGGCCCGCGTCGCCGGAATGGTCTTGATGACGCGGAAGCCATAACCCGAGCCTTCCACATCGAACTTCACGCCCGGGCTGCCCTGGCGCTCCATCACACCCACCATGAGCTGCTGCTGGAACTGGTGGTCCAGCGCACGCATGCGCCCCTGCTGGCCATGCAGGTTGACCGTCGCCTTCTCCAGCTGCGCCGCCACGGCCGCGGCCTGCAGGGTACCGGCACGCTCGATGGCCTGCGCCAACGCCTCCACCATCAACTGCATGCGCATGTGCACGTAATCGTCGGCCGGCTTGGGGAAGCGCTGGCGGAACGACTGGTAGAAGGCCTCGCTGTCCTTGCTTGCCGCGTTGGGCAGCCAGTCGGCCACGGCAATCACGCGGCCGATGCCGGCCTCGCCCAGCGCTGCCGGTGCCCCCAGGGCATTGCCGTAGAAGGTGTAGAACTTGCCCTCGAAGCCCGCCTCGCGTGCGGCCTTCACCAGCAGCGTCAGGTCGTTGCCCCAGTTGCCGGTAATCACCGCCTGGGCCCCGCTGGCCTTGATCTTGGCCGCATAGGGCATGAAGTCCTTCACCCGCCCCATCGGATGCAGCTCGTCAGCCACGATCTGCACATCCGGGCGCTGCTGCCCGAGCTGGCGCCGCGCCTCGCGCGCCACCGCCTGGCCGAAGCTGTAGTCCTGCCCGATCAGGTAGACGCTCTTGACCGCCTTGTCGTCCTTCAGCACCTCCATCAGCGCGGCCATGCGCATGTCGGCATGGGCATCGAAGCGGAAGTGCCAGTAGCTGCACTTCTCGTTGGTCAGGATCGGGTCGACC
>JAYRLJ010000398.1:0-2742 GCA_041905305.1 Hylemonella sp.
GCGGCTACCCGGATTGCGCCGGCTACGCCCGCGCGATCGCCGCCGGTGAAGCCCCCATCAACCAGTGCCCGCCCGGTGGCGCCGAAGGCATTGCGCGGCTGGCGGCGCTGACCAGCCAGCCACCGCTGCCGCTCAACCCCGACTTTGGCCTTGAGGGCCCGCTGACGGTGGCGGTGATCGACGAGGACTGGTGCATCGGCTGCACGCTGTGCATCAAGGCCTGCCCGACCGACGCCATCCTGGGCAGCAACAAGCGCATGCACACCGTGATCGAACCGTACTGCACCGGCTGTGAGCTGTGCATCCCGGTCTGTCCGGTGGACTGCATCCGGCTGGAGAACGTCAGCGGTACGCGCACCGGCTGGGCCGCCTGGTCAGCCGCGCAGGCCGACACAGCCCGCCAACGCTATGAATTTCATAGCTATCGACGCAAGCGGGACGAGGCCGAAAACCAGAAAAGACTGGAAGAAAAAGCGAAGATGAAGCTGGCCGACCTAGCCAGCCACTCGCAGCACACCGACCCGGCGGTGCTGGACAAAAAGCGCGCCGTGATCGAAGCCGCGCTGGCACGAGCCCGGGCACGGCGCGAAGGCGGCAGCTGAGCCCCGCCTGCGCAGCGCCTCAGCTCGCCACCAGGTTCTTGTAGACGCCGCAGCCGACGAACACCTCGTCGACCTTCACCACATAGGACATCTTGGTCTGCACCGCACCGGTGGCCGGGTTGGTGATGTCGTACTCCACCCAGCCCGGCTCGCGCGCAGCCTGCGACACGATGGCGTCCAGCAGGCCCTGGCCGTCGATGCCCGGGATATCCTGCACGCGGGTGCCGATCTTGGCCGGGTTGCCGCCAAACGCCACGTAGGCGCCGTTGCGATCCAGCGCGAAGACGTACATGTCGCGGTCGTGGAAACCCTGCGCCGGATCGGTCAGGCCACGCAGGAAGGCGTCCGGCCCGACCTGCTGGCGGAATTGCAGCGCCTTCTGCACCATGGCCAGCGCCTCGTCGGCCGTGCCCTGCTGCAGGCGGAACGCCTCCACCGCCTGCGACAGCGTGGAAGCACGCTGCTCCAGCTTGACCGCCTGCTCCACCGCATGCTCCACCATGGCGGCGTTGCGCTGCGTGATCTCGTCGAGCTGGCGGATGGCCGAACTCACCTCCTCCAGCGTCGAGCTCTGCTCCATGCTGGACGACGCGATCTGCGACATGTCACCGGCAACACCGCGGATGCCGTCGACGATCTTGCCGATGTCACCTCCGGCGGCACGGATCTGCCCCACGCTGGTCATGACCTGTTCGGACGAGGTGCTGATGAGCGCGCGGATCTCCTTGGCCGACTCGGCCGAGCGCTGCGCCAGCGAGCGCACCTCGGCAGCCACCACGGCAAACCCGCGGCCGGCCTCGCCGGCACGCGCCGCCTCCACCGCCGCATTGAGCGCCAGGATGTTGGTCTGGAACGCCAGGCCGTCGATGACGCCGATGATCTCGTTCATGCGCTGGGCACTGCCCTGCACGGCCTCCACCGATTGCATGGCCTGGGCCATGGTCTTGGCGCCGTGCTCGGCCACGTCGCGCACGCCGCCGGCCTGCTGACTGGACTGCTGCATGGTGCGCGCGTTGCCCTGCACCGTGTCGGAGAGTTGCTCCACGCTGGCGGCCGTCTCTTCCAGGTTGGCGGCCTGCTGTTCGGTGCGGTCGGACAGTTCGCGATTGCTGGTGGCCAGACTCTGGCCGGCATGGGCCACCAGGGCCGAGTTGCTGCGGATGCTGGCCACCATGGCCGAGAGGCTGCCCACCATGCCGCGCAGCGACACGGACATGTCGGCAATCTCGTCGTGGCCACGGATCTGGATCTGCTCACGCAGATTGCCCCGGGACGTCTCTTCCATGAAGCGGATGACGCGCCGCAGGTCGGCAATGAAGCTGACGTAGAAGGAAATCATCAGGTAGAGCAGGACGACCAGCCCCGCCCCACCGGCAACCGGGCCTGCCCAGTACAAGGCAGCGGTGGCGCCCAACATCACCACCATCAACACCGTCAACTTGGACGACAGGTGCATACGGCGCATCAACCACGCGCCGGGCCCAAACAGACGCTTGACGAAGCTCATTATTTGTCTCGCTCTATGTTTTATATGAGCTGATCCTGCCGTATCGACCGTATGGCCGCAAGCCGGAAAAGCCCTATTTCCGCGCAGTATAGGATTCCAGCCACGGCTTGAGATCAGTACCCCAGGCAGTAACGGGTACGTAAGTGTGTCGTCAGTCCCCAGACCGATAAGGCAAGAAAAAGCCCCGTCCAGCGGGGCTTTCCAGCGATCCGGGGCTGATGCCGACGCTCAGGCGGCCAGCTTGGCGAAAGCCGCCACCACCTCGGGCGGTGCCTGCACCAGTTCGATCAGCACGCCCTCGCCGGCAATTGGAAACTCCTCACTGGCCTTGGGGTGCAGGAAGCAGATGTCGAAGCCCGCCGCCCCCTTGCGGATGCCACCCGGTGCAAAGCGCACGCCCTGTGCGGTGAGCCATTCAACCGCCTTGGGCAGGTCGTCGATCCACAGGCCCACATGGTTGAGCGGCGTGGTGTGCACCGCCGGCTTCTTCTCGGGGTCAAGCGGCTGCATCAGGTCGACCTCGACCTTGAACGGGCCGGCGCCCATGGCGCAGATGTCCTCGTCCACGTTCTCGCGTTCGCTCTTGAACGTGCCGGTGACCTCCAGGCCCAGCATGTCGACCCAGAGCTTCTG
>JAYRLJ010000399.1:0-2720 GCA_041905305.1 Hylemonella sp.
CTTTGACGACCGGCACCTGCAGAGCCTCGGACGTGTGCACAACGGCGCGCAGGCGCGCGAAGCGCTGGCCGAGGCCAAGGCCTGCTTCGAGACCTTCAACCTCGACCTGATGTATGCACTGCCCGGGCAGCGCCTGCAGGACTTGGACCGCGAGCTGGACGAGGTGTTGCGGTTCGCGCCGCCGCATGTTTCGATCTACCACCTCACCATCGAGCCCAACACCCGCTTTGCGGTGCAGCCCCCCACCTTGCCGGACCCCGATCTGGCCAGCGAGATGCTGGATCGCATCACCGAGCGCAGCACGGCGCAGGGCTATGAGCGCTACGAGGTGTCCGCCTATGCGCATGCTGGCCACCGTTGCGTTCACAACCAGAACTACTGGTCCTTTGGTGACTACCTGGGCATTGGCGCGGGCGCGCACAGCAAGCTGTCTTACCCGCACCGGGTGCTGCGCCAGGTGCGCTGGCGCGAGCCACGGACCTACCAGGAGCAGGCCTTGCGAGGCCAGGCCGTGTCGAACGAACACGAGGTCGCGCGGGCCGATCTGCCGTTCGAGTTCGTGCTGAATACCCTGCGCCTGCGCGAGGGCGTGCCCTTGACCCTGTTCACGGAGCGAACGGGCTTGCCGCTGTCGGCCCTGCGGCAGGGCTTGGAGCACGGGGTGGCCCGCGGCCTGCTGGTGGACGAGCCCGGTCGATTGCAGGCCAGCGCCAAGGGCTTCGACTTCCTCAGCGACCTGCAGGCCCTGTTCCTGGCCTGAGGCAGTGCCTCAGACGCGGTTCATGGACATGCCGGCGGTGCTGCGCAGGCGCTCAATCAACCGGGGGGCGATCTGGCCGAGCGGAAGCACCTCGTCCGCCGCGCCGGCAGCGATGGCTTCACGCGGCATGCCGAACACCACGCAGCTGGCTTCGTCTTGCACCAGGTTGTAGGCGCCGGCGTCCTTCATGGCGCGCATGGCGCGCGCACCATCGGCGCCCATGCCGGTGAGCATGATGCCCAGCGCATTCGGCCCCACCACCCGGGCCGCCGAGTTGAACAGCACTTCCACGGAGGGCTTGTGGCGGTTCACCGGCTCGCCATCTTGCACGCGGGCGATGTAGTTCGCGCCTGAACGTTCCACGCTGAAGTGCTTGCCGCCCGGGGCGATGTAGCCATGGCCGGGCAGGATGCGTTCGCCATCACTGGCTTCCTTGACGCGGATGCGGCACAGGCCGTCGAGGCGCTGTGCGTAGCTGGCGGTGAAGCCTGGCGGCATGTGCTGGGTGATGCAGACGGCCGGGCAGTCGGCGGGCAGGCTGATCAGCACATCCTTGGTGGCCTCGGTGCCCCCGGTGGAGGCGCCGATAAAGACGATCTTCTCGGTGGAAAGCCGTCCGACGCTGGCGATCTGTGTCGGGGCTGCAGCCGCGGCCGGCGCACCGGCGGCCGGCGCGGGCGGCGCGCGGCGAATGTGGGCGCGCGCGGCGATGCGGATCTTCTCCGTGATGTCCGAGGCCAATTGCCGGATGCCGTCGGCCACGCCGATCTTGGGCTTGGCGACGAAATCCACCGCACCCAGTTCCAGCGCCTTCAGCGTGACTTCGGCGCCGCGCTCGGTCAGGGTCGAGACCATCACGACCGGCATCGGGCGCAAGCGCATCAGGCGCGAGAGGAAGTCGATGCCGTCCATGCGCGGCATCTCTACATCCAGAGTGATGACGTCCGGATTCAGGTTGCGGATCATTTCGCGCGCCACCAGCGGGTCGCTGGCGGCGCCGATGCATTCCATGTCGGGCTGCTTGTTGATGATCTCGGTGAGGATGGAACGGACCAGCGCCGAGTCGTCCACCACCACCACACGTGTCTTGGCCATAGTGTTGAGAATCAGAAGAGATCGATGGAGCCACCGCCACTGGCCACCGGTTGCACGCGTTGCACGGCGACTTGGTCTTGCTGCAGCAGGGCTTCGTTGGCGGCGGCCAGGCGCTTGACCATCGCCTTGCCGCTCTTGGGCAGGAAGCAGACCTTGCGCGGGTAGATGTCCATCACGTCCTTGGATACCACCGGGATGCGCTCGGTCTTCAGGAAGTCCAGCACGAAGTTGGTGTTTCGCTCGCCCACATTGAGGCTGTTCATGCCGGAGATGACGGCGCCACCGCCGAACACCTTGGCTTCCATGCGCCCCTTGCTGGCGCCGCGCTTCATCATTTCGTTGATCAGCAGCTCCATCGCGTAGGTGCCGTAGCGCCCCGATTCGCCATTGCCTTCGGGCAGCATGAAGTGGTTCATACCGCCCACCATGGCGGTGCGGTCCCACAGGCAGGCCGCAATGCAGGAGCCCAGCGTGGTCATGATCAAAAGGTCTTCGGCTTCAACGAAATACTCGCCTGGCAAGACCTTGACCGCCGCGTTCTTGAAGTGTGAATCGAAGAAGAAGAACGAGGCCTCGCCGTTCTTGCGGGGCTGGCTCTTGAGCTTGCTGACCCAGTTGATGCCGGGGTGGGCGCCAGCCGATGCCAGGCTGGAGGAGGCGATCGAAGCGCTGGACAGGCTGCTCATGTCGGACCTACACGCGTTCGTAAATGGTCTTGCCGCGCAGGCGGAACAAGTCCTTGGACTCGGTGAAGTTCTCCGAGTGGCCGACAAATAGCAGGCCATGCGGTTGCATGACCCGGTGGATGCGCTCCAGCACCTTGCGCTGCGTGGGCGCGTCGAAATAGATCATCACGTTGCGGCAG
>JAYRLJ010000400.1:0-2717 GCA_041905305.1 Hylemonella sp.
TGGACTTTCTTGGCCGTGTCTTTCATGGACGCCTGTTGCAGTTCGATCATGTCATTCAGTGCCTTGAAATAGGCAGCCTGCAGTGGGCGGTTCTCCTTGATCAGCACATCGCGTGCCTCAGCGTTCCTGTTCGCCAAGCCGAGGGTGATCGACGTGTCCACGGCTGCGTTGTAAGGGCCGCGAATCTCGGCAATCTTTTTAAGTAGTGCCCGAGCCTCAGGGTTTCGTATCGTCGAGTCCAGCTTTGTGAACAGTTCCGTGTTACGAGCGCGTGCCTCGTCAATGCGCTTCTTCTCCGCTTGCAACTCCTGTTCGTTCTCGGTGAGTGCGATGTTGCGTACAGCCCGCGCCACCAGGTTCAGGTTGTCTTTGATGGTTCCGAGCTGGTCAACCTTGACCATGCGGTCTTCCACCAGCAGATTGACGTCGTCGTTCACATTGCCTAGCTGGATGCGGCCAAAGATGGCGACGACCAGGCCGGCCAGGATGACCAGTGCAAAACCCAGCCCAAGGCGGGCGCCGACTTTCATGTTGGCAAAGTTCATGATGTTCCTCTCTGATGTGGGTGTGACGTCATTCAGCGGCTTGCGTGACCAGCCCCATGTCGGCGCTGGTCATGAGTTTTTCGATGTCGAGCAGGATCAGCATGCGGTCCTCGATGGACCCGATGGCGAGCACGTGATTGCTGTCGACGTCAGCCGAGAACTCGGACACCGGTCGCATCTGCTCGGGGCTGAGGGTGATGACGTCGGACACGCCATCGACGACTACGCCCACGACCTGCTGGCCGATGTTCAGCACGATGACCACGGTGAAGCTGTCGTAGTTGGCCTGCGCCAGGTGGAACTTCAGGCGCAGGTCGATGATGGGCACGATCACACCGCGCAGGTTGATGACACCCTTGATGAAGTCCGGGGCGTTGGCCATGCGGGTCGGCGGCTCGTAGGAACGGATCTCCTGCACGCGCAGGATGTCAATGCCGTATTCCTCCTGGCCGAGTTTGAAGGCCAGGAACTCACTGATCGCGCTGTTGACGACCGGGCCACCGGCGGCGGCCTGTCGCGCCACGGGCTGTTCCAGGAAGGCGACGCTTGTGCTCATGGGGAGGTCCTTTGCGAGGGTTGCTAATTCACTGTTTGCGAATGTATTAAACCGATTAAATCGTGTCAATCGATTTAATCGGTTTGAGCTGAATAATCTTTAATTTAGCCCTCAATATTTCATTTAGTGAAATATTGAAGGTCAAAATGGGGTCAAGCAGGCCCTCACTGCCGGGTGATGTAGGCGTCGCGAGGGCGACGGGAAGCGCGGGCGGCGGGAACTGGCGTCGGCGTGGAGCAAGCGGGACCGAATCCCAGTCAGTTCACATTTTTTGAATCAGATCAACAATTCAATTCAAAAACAGAAAGGGGTGCGCGGCCTAGACTTCCTCCCATGCACAACACGCAAGTCCCCGCCCCGCGCTACAGCCGCACCGCCATCGCCCTGCACTGGTTGCTGGGTCTGGTGCTGATCGGCCTGTTCGTGGTTGGTCTGTACATGACCAGCCTGCCGTTCTCGCCGCAACGTCTCAAGCTCTACAACTGGCACAAGTGGGCCGGTGTGGTGGTGCTCACTTTGTCGTTCCTGCGCCTGGCTTGGCGCCTGATGCACCGGCCACCGGCGCTGCCGGCGGCCGTGGCGGCCGCCATGCCGCGCTGGCAGCGCTGGGCGCACCACGGGACCCACCATGCGCTGTACGCACTGTTCTTCGCCGTGCCTTTGCTGGGCTGGGCCTACAGCTCGGCGGCCGGTTTTCCCATCGTGGTCTTCGGCGTGTTGCCGCTGCCCGACTTCGTGTCGGCCGACAAGGCCCTGGCCGAACTGATCAAGCCTTTGCACAAGCTTGCTGCCTATGCGATGGCGGCGCTGGTGCTGCTGCATGTGGCCGCCGCACTCAAGCACCAGCTGATCGACCGCGATGGCCTGGTTGGCCGCATGCTGCCGGCCCGGTCCTGATAGCCATGTTTCAAGGAGTTTCCATGTCCTACGTCCGCACACTCGTCCTGTCCCTGGCCGCCCTGGCCGCGATGCCGGCGCTGGCCCAGCAGAAGCTGGTGCCGGCGCAGAGCGAAATCGCCTTCGTCAGCAAGCAGATGGGCGTGCCGGTGGAAGGCCGCTTCAAGAAGTTCGACGCCCAGGTGAGCTTCAACCCGGCCAAGCCCGAAACCAGCAAGATTGCCTTCACCGTGGACACCGGCAGCGCCACGCTGGGCGTGCCCGAGACCGATGCCGAGCTGCCCAAGGCCACCTGGTTCAACGTGCCGAAGTTTCCGCAGGCCACCTTCCAGTCCAAGACCGTCAAGGGCCTGGGCGGTGGCAAGTTTGAAGTGGCCGGCCAGCTCAGCATCAAGGGCCAGGTGCGAGATGTCGTGGTGCCGGTCACGCTGACGCAAAGCGGCGCCACCGCCACCGCCACCGGCAGCTTTGTGCTCAAGCGCCTGGCCTTCAAGATCGGCGAGAACGAGTGGTCCGACACCTCCATGGTGGCTGACGACGTGCAGGTCCGCTTCAAGCTCGCGCTCACCGGCGTGGCCAAGCTCTGAACCCCTTTCCCTTTTCAACCCATCCGTTTTTTTCAACAAGGAGTCCATCCCATGCGCAAAACCCTCTTCGCCCTGGCTGCTGCCACCCTGCTGGCTGGTGCCGCCCAGGCCCAGACGGCCTCTTACGCCATC
>JAYRLJ010000038.1:0-15366 GCA_041905305.1 Hylemonella sp.
TGGGACTCAGCGGCCAGCAGGGTGTGCTGATCCCGAGCCGCAACCGCCGCCACCTGATGCTGGACCGCCGCGTGGTGGAGGCGGTGGCGCAGGGGCGCTTTCACATCTGGACGGCCGAGCGCGTCAGCGAGGGCATGGAACTGCTGACCGGGCTGCCATTTGGCGAACTGGGCCCCGGTGGCTACCCGCCAGATAGCGTGCTGGGTCGCGCGCAGAAGATGCTGCAGGACTATCGCAAGGCCTGCCAGGCTTCGGGCGCCAAGCCGGAACGCCGGCCGCGCACGCTGAAATAGCCTCAGCGGCCCGTGGTCTTGCTGGCCGCCTCGTAGGCCCGCTTCAGGTCACGGTATTCCTCGCAGGGCAGGAAGCAGAGCTTGTCCAGGGCATCCAGATGCTGCTTGGCCTTGTCGAGCTGGCCGAGCTGGATGTAGGCCTCGCCGATGTACTCGTGGGCGCCGCGGTGCTTGGGGTCGATCGTCAGTGCCTTGTTGTAGGCGGCCAGCGACTCGTCGTAGCGCTTGAGGTGGCGCAGGCTGTAGCCCAGCAAGTTGAAACCGTCGGCGTTGCCGGGGTTGGCGCGGGTGAAGCTGCCCAGCACGTCCACGGCGCCGGACCAGTTCTTCTGACCGATCAGTTGGCGGGCCTGCGTCAGTTCGGAAGCGGGTGCCGGCACGGCGGGTTCCGTGTCGGCGGCCCAACTGGCCTGACTGCACAGGATGACGAACAGAAAGGCAAGGAACCGGATGCACCGCATGGGGCAACTCCTGTCGGTATGTGACGTCGCGCGATGCGACGCCGGGCATCCCAGCATAGTGGGCGGGCGTCGGCATTTCAAGCCGGGTGGTCGCGCCCGCAGAAGGCTTACTTCTTTTCCTTCGGCACCCGGCCCATGAGATAGAACTCGGGGTTGGGCATCATGCCGCTGAACGAGGCCATGCGGTTGGACAGCCCGAAGAAGGCGGTGATGGCGGCAATGTCCCAGATGTCCTCGTCGGTGAAGCCGTGGGCATGCAGGGCGGCGAAGTCGGTCTCGTCGATCTCGTGCGAGCGCAGGCAGACTCTCATGGCGAAGTCCAGCATGGCGCGCTGGCGCGAGGTGATGTCGGCCTTGCGGTAGTTGACCGCCACCTGGTCGGCCACCAGCGGCTTCTTTTCGTAAATACGCAGGATGGCGCCGTGCGCCACCACGCAGTACAGGCAGTTGTTGGCAGCGCTAGTGGTGGTGACGATCATCTCGCGGTCACCCTTGCTGAGGCCCGAGTCTTCTTTCAGCATCAGGGCGTCGTGGTAGGCGAAGAAAGCGCGCCATTCGGCGGGCCGGCGCGCCAGCGCCAGAAAGACGTTGGGCACGAATCCGGCTTTCTCCTGCACCTCCAGAATCTTGGCGCGGATGTCGTCGGGCAGGTCCTTGAGTTCGGGATGCGGGTAGCGGTTCACGGTGTCTCCTCGTTGTTGTGCCGCAGATTATGCTCGGCGCTTGACACCCAGCTTTCAGCAGACAGGAGAACGACACATGGACGAGCAGTACGACAAGGGCCTGGCCACCCGCAAACAGGTGATGGGCGAGGACTTTGTGGCCAATGCCTTTGGCAACGCCACCGATTTCACGCTGCCGATGCAGCACTACATCACGCGCAACGCCTGGGGCGACGTCTGGCAGCGCGAGGGGCTGGACCGCCGCACGCGCAGCCTGATTACCGTGGCCATGCTTACCGCCTTGGGCAAGCAGCACGAGCTCAAGGGTCATGTGCGTGGCGCGCTCAACAACGGCGCCACCGTGGCCGAGATCCAGGAGGTGTTGCTGCACGCCAGCATCTACTGCGGGGTGCCCACCGCCGTGGAGGCTTTCCGCTCCGCCGCGGACGTGATCGATGCCAAAAAATAAGGGCCGGATTGGCGTCCGGCCCTTTGCTGTCAAGCGCAAACAGCTATCAAAGTGATAGCGTTTTGGTCGTCAGTCAGCGCAGCTGGAGCAGTGCCCCCTGGCCGGCGTCGCTCAGTTTGAAGGCGCTCACGGCCTCGGCCAGCAGGCGGGCCTGATCGTTGAGGCTTTCCGCGGCCGCGGTGGACTCTTCCACCAGGGCCGCGTTCTGCTGCGTCATCTGGTCCAGCTGGTTGACGGCGGCGTTGATCTGGCCGATGCCCTGGCTCTGCTCGGTGGCGGCAGCGCTGATCTCGCCGATGATGTCGGTCACGCGGTTCACGCTGGCCACGATCTCGTCCATGGTGCTGCCGGCTTCCTGCACCTGCTGCGAGCCTGAGGCCACGCTGCTGACGCTGGCATCGATCAGCGACTTGATTTCCTTGGCCGCTTCCGCGCTGCGACCGGCGAGGCTGCGCACCTCGCTGGCCACCACGGCGAAGCCGCGGCCCTGCTCGCCAGCACGTGCGGCTTCCACCGCCGCGTTCAGCGCCAGGATGTTGGTCTGGAAGGCGATGCCGTCAATGACGCTGATGATGTCGGCAATCTTCTTGCTGCTGGCGTTGATTTCGTCCATGGTGGCAACCACCTGCGACACCACCTGACCGCCGCGCTGTGCCACCTGGGCGGCCGAGCCAGCCAGCTGGTTGGCCTGGGCGGCCGATTCGGCGCTCTGACGCACGGTACTGGTGAGTTCCTCCATGGAGCTGGCGGTTTCTTCCAGGCTGCTGGCGGTCTGTTCGGTGCGGGCGCTCAGGTCCTTGTTGCCGCTGGCAATCTGCACGCTGGCGGTGGAGACGTTGTCCACCACGCCGCGCACCTGCAGCAGGGCACGTTGCAGGGCGGCACGCATGGCGTCAATCGCCCGCAGCAGGCGGCCGGTCTCGTCGTTGGCGTAGCTGGTTTGCGGCGATCCGGTCAGATCCATGTCGGCAATCGACTGGGCGATGGACTCGGCCCGCTGCAGCGGGCCGGTGATGCTGCGTGCCAGCAGCACGGCCAGCACCGCGCCCAGGATGAGGGTGACGACGCTGCTGGTGACGAGCACTGCGCGGGTCTGGCCGCGCAGTTCCTCGGCGCGCTGGGCTGCAGCGTCGAGCTGGGCGCGCTGGGCGTCCACCATCTTCTGTACGCTGGCGAGGTAGTCGCGCGAGGTGGGTTCGAAGCGTTCGTTGAAGACGCGGTTGGCACCGTCCAAGTCGCCGGCCTGCTTGAGTTTGCTCACCTCTTCGCGCGCCGCCAGGTAGGCCTTGCGCAACTCGCCGGCCTTGTCGAAGAGCTGGCGCTCCTCGGGCGTGTCCATCTTCGACTCGATGAACTTCTGCAGCTCGTTGGTCTGCTTGATGGACTCGGCCGTGGCCGGGGCGAAGTAGGGGATCAGGGCTGCATCGCTGCTCTTGGCGATGGCGGCCGCACGCTGCACGCCGGCCGTGGTGTGGCGCAGCCAGTCGGCGCCGGCGCGTTCGGCCTTGACGTTGTCGCTGACCATGGTGTCGATTTCGGTGCCGAGCTGTTGCAGCTTGAGCAGGGTGAAGACGCTGCTGGCCACGAACAGGGCCAGGATGGCGCCCAGCACAAAGGCCAGCCGCTTGCTGATGGAGAGATTGTTCAGAAACATGATGGTGCTCTTGGGAGGGAAGCCGTCGCGTGCCGCCGGCCAGCGGCACCGAGAGGTTAGCGTACAACTGTGACAGATCCGGCACAAGCGCAGTGCGCGGATTCGCCCCGGCTTGGGGTGCCAGTTTGCGCTTTAGAGGCCTGCCGGGCCAACGGACATGCGCCCTGCACGCGTCCCGGCGGCTCGTCGGCCGGTGGCGTCTGCGCTGTCCCGCAGGCGACTGGTGCAAGCGTCTGCCGGCCTCAGGCCGTGCCGGCGTTTTCCACGAAGTAGCTGATGTGCTTGCGCGGGCTGAGGTAGTCGAAGATCGGCTTGGGCAGTGTCGCCGGGCGCAACGTGCGGTCGACTTCGTCTTCCAGGTCGCGCTTGAGGTTGAGCACCGCTGCTTGCGACTTCGGGATGGTCGGGTCGTACAGCATCAGGTTGGGGTGCAGCAGGTCGGACGAGTCGATCGACATCACGATGCCGACCTTGCCGCTCTTGAGCATGACGATGGTGCCCGGCGGGTAGATGCCCATGGACTTTATGAAGGCCGACAGCAGTGTCTTGTCGTACTTGGCGCCTTCGGTCTTGTACATGTAGGACAGGGTCTCCGAGGGCGTCTTGCACTTGGCGGCGACGCGCTGGTTGCAGTGGTTGTCGTAGCTGTTGGCAATCGTCACGATGCGCACCGCCTGGTCGAGGGCATCGCCCTGCAGACCCTTGGGGAAGCCGCTGCCGTCGAGCATCTCGTGGTGGAACAGGATGATCTCCTTCACCCGGCGTGGCAGCGACTCGACCGGTTGCATCATCTTGATGCCGTAGCCGGGGTGCATCTCGATCAGTTTGAGTTCCGACGGCGTCAGTCCATCGTCCTTGAGCAGCACCTGGCTGGGCACCATGGCCTTGCCGACGTCGTGCAGCAGCGCACCCTGGGCGATGTCGCGCATCAGTTCCGCGTCCTCGATGCCGATGGCATGGGCCAGGATCAGTGCGAGCATGGTGACGTTCAGGGCGTGGAAGTGGTTGCTGTTGTCCGAGGTGTTGTCGCCCATCAGGTGGATGAAGGGGTTCTGCCGCGCCAGGAAGATCTCGCTCAGCTGTGCCGCCACTTCGCTGGCCTGTTCGGCGGCTTGCGCCGGGTTGCTGTTGGCCAGTCGCACGACGTTCTTCACCGCATTGGCGGTCTTGACGTACTTGCGCTCGGCGGCCTGGATCTGCTCCAGCTCCTTGCGCAGGCTCTCCATGCGCTCCTTCTTCTGCTGCATCAGCGCGTCCAGCACCGTGGGTTCCACCGGCGCCGGCGCTGGGGCGGCCGCTTTATCCGCCGGCGGCAGCGGCTTGGCGTCGCTCTTTTGCGGCAGGTACTCGATTTCCTTCAGGCCCAGGGACTTCAGCGTTTCGAGCTGCTTCTGGTCCTTGATCTTGAAGCTGTTGAACAGGAAGGGGTGGCCGACCCAACCCTCCAGCTTGACATGCATGCCGATGCAGAGCTGGTCGATGCCGACCATGGTGCGCGTACCTGTAGCCACGAAACCGGTTCCCGAAAAGTCATGGATGGGGTGCCAAGCTTAACCTCAACCGCCCATCAGCTTGTGCACCAGATCGGCGGTGGTGCTGGCCTGGTACTTGCGCATCAGCCGGGCGCGGTAGATCTCCACCGTGCGGTGGCTGATGGCCAGCGCCTTGCCGATCTCCTTGGACGTCAGGCCGTCCAGCAGGTGGGCCGCCACCTCGCGTTCGCGCGCCGTCAACTCGGCCTTGACCGGGCGGTGGGCACTCAGGTCCTGGAAGGTCCAGATGCCGGCCGCGTGCGGGTCGGCCGGGTCGAGCGCGCGGCCGGTGACGTGGCACCAGAAGGTCTCGCCCTTGAAGCGGCCGTCCACGCGCTTCATGATGCGGTCGTCGGCGTAGCTGCCCTGGCGGCTCATGATGGGCGTGATGCGCGCGCCGATGCGTTCGAACTCGTCCGCACTGGGGTAAAGCACCTGGAAGGACTGGCCGATCAGTTCTTCGCGGGTGGTGCCGAACATCTCGCACAGGTGGCGATTGCAGTCCACAATCATGCGGTGGCGCGACAGCACCAGCCCGATGGGCGCGAGTTCGAAGGCGAGGCGGTAGTCGATGTCCATTGCGGGTTGTACTTTACGCGGAACTACGTAGCGTGATAAGTAGTATCGTACGGCCACCGATTCCTGCGAGGAGAACCACGTGAACAAGATCTACCCGAGCGCCGCCAAGGCGATAGAGGGCGTCATCCGCGACGGGCAGTTGATCGCCGTTGGCGGCTTCGGCCTGTGCGGCATCCCCGAGGCGCTGATCGACGCCGTGCGCGACAGCGGCGTCAAGAACCTGACCGCCATTTCCAACAACGCCGGTATTGACGACTTCGGCCTCGGCAAGCTGCTGCAGACGCGGCAGATCAAGAAGATGATTTCCAGCTACGTGGGCGAGAACAAGGAGTTCGAGCGCCAGTACCTGGCTGGCGAGCTGGAACTGGAATTCACGCCACAGGGCACGTTGGCCGAGAAGCTGCGCGCCGGCGGCGCCGGCATCCCGGCCTTCTTCACCAAGACCGGTGTCGGCACCATCGTGGCCGAGGGCAAGGAGCTGCGCGAGTTCGACGGCGAGACCTATGTGATGGAGCGTTCGCTGGTGCCCGACGTGGCGCTGGTGAAGGCCGACATCGCCGACCGTTCCGGCAACCTGCGCTTCAACCTGACAGCGCGCAACTTCAACCCGGCCGCCGCCATGGCCGGCAAGATCTGCATCGTGGAGGTGGAGCGCATCGTCGCCACCGGCGAGCTGGCGCCTGACGACATCCACCTGCCGGGCATCTATGTGCACCGCATCGTGCACAACCCCACGCCCGAGAAGCGCATCGAGAAGCGCACCACCCGCGACCGTAAAGTTTGAGGAGAAGGACATGCCCTGGACCCAAGACCAGATGGCCGCACGTGCGGCGCAGGAGCTGCAGGACGGCTTCTATGTGAACCTCGGCATCGGCATCCCGACGCTGGTGGCCAACTTCGTACCCGACCACATCGAGGTCTGGCTGCAGAGCGAGAACGGCATGCTCGGCATCGGTCCGTTCCCCTATGAGGACGAGGTGGATGCCGACCTCATCAACGCCGGCAAACAGACCGTCACTACCATCAAGGGCTCGTCGATCTTCGGCAGCCACGAGAGCTTTGCCATGATCCGCGGCGGCAAGATCAACCTGTCCATCCTGGGCGCCATGCAGGTCAGCGAGCAGGGCGACCTGGCCAACTGGATGATCCCCGGCAAGATGGTCAAGGGCATGGGCGGCGCGATGGACCTGGTGGCCGGCGTGCCGCGCGTCATCGTGCTGATGGAGCACGTGGCCAAGAAGAAGGACGGTACCGAAGACCTGAAGATCCTGCCTGCCTGCACCCTGCCGTTGACCGGCAAGGGCGTGGTGGACCGCATCATCACCGACCTCGGCGTGATGGACGTCACGCCGCAGGGCCTGAAGCTGGTGGAGCTGGCGCCCGACGTGACACGTGAGCAGATCCAGGCCAAGACCGGCGTGACACTGCTATGACAGCCGCCGGGGGGCGGAAGAGCTTATGCTGAAACCTCTTCGCCTGTATTGACCATGTTCTCGCGCCCCGCACCCTCCACTGCGCCTGTTACGCCGCCGGGGGCTGCCTGGCTGAATCGTTGGCTGACGGTCGAGCGCCTGCAGTGGGTGGTCGTGGTGGCCAGCGTGGCGGCCCTGACACTGGCTTGGGGTGTGGTCCTCATTGAACTGGACACGAAGCGGCAGGACGCCATCAAGGTCGAGGTGCGGCAGAACGCTAATCTTGCGTTGGTGCTGCAAGAGCAGACCATGCGTGTGCTGGCGGCGGTCGACCAGGCCACCTTGCGCCTGAGTGAGGGTGTGCGCGAGGGGCGCTTTCTGCCGGGAGACTACGCGCGCTACGCCAATGAAACCGGCTTGGTGCCAGATATCCTGACGCAGTTGTCCTATGTCGGCCCGGACGGACGCTTTGTAGGCAGCAACATTGACCCGGGCGGAGACAAGACGGGGCATGTTGACCTGTCCGAGCGCGAGCACATTCGCGCGCACCTGCAGCCGGAGCTGGCGCAGGCTGCCGCCGGACAGATGTCGCCCGACGGTCTGTTCATCGGCAAGCCGGTGCTGGGCAAGGTGTCGGGCAAATGGACCATCCAGCTGACGCGCAAGATCACCGCGGCTGATGGTCGTGTGCTGGGCGTGGTGGTGGCCTCCCTCAATCCCAGCTATTTCGAGCAGGTTTATGGCCAGGTCCGTCTTGGCGAGTTGGGCGTGGTGTCCCTGATCGGCGACGACCGCAGCGTGCGTGCCCGCGTTGTCGGCGGTCAAAGCAAGGGTTTGGGTGTGGTGCTGGCGTCCAATGCCTACATCGGCACTGACTCTGTGCCTGACGAGGGTTACAACATTCGGTCCAGCGCGGTGGATGGAGTGGAGCGGATCGTTGCGCACCACCGGGTCGGCCGCTACCCCTTGCTGGTGCTGGTCGCAACCACCACCGAGGCGGCTTTGGAGGAGTGGCGTAGCACGCGGATGGTGGCGTTCGCTTTGACTGCGCTGTTCAGCGTTACGGTGGTGGGTGCGGCCTTGCTTTTCCTCACCGGCGTGCGCCAGTTGGAAGCAAAGAACCGTTCCTTGCAGCTCAGCGAGGCCCAGGCGCAGGCGGCCAACCAGGCCAAGAGCGAGTTCCTGGCGGCGATCTCGCACGAACTGCGTACGCCGCTGACCAGCATCCGTGGCTTTTCGGAGCTGATGGAGATCAGGCTGGAACAACCGAAATACCGCGAGCAGGCGGGCATGATTCGCAAGGCGGCGGAGTATCTGAATGCCTTGTTGACCGAAATCCTGGATTTGAGCAAGGTCGAGGCCGGGGCCATGCCGCTGCACCCCGAGCCGCAGGTACTGGCCGAACTGCTGCAGTCCACCGCCGATTTCTTCGCCGTGAGTGCTGCCGAGAAGGGGTTGTCGCTGTCGGTCCGCATCGCGCCCGATGCGCCGCAGACACTGGTGTGTGACGGCCTTCGCCTGAAGCAGATCCTCAACAATCTGATGTCGAACGCGATGAAGTTCACCCAGGCAGGCAGTGTGACGATCGAACTCGATGCAACACCGGACCAGGTGCGCTTCCACGTGCTTGATACCGGTCCTGGCATTCCGCCGGAGAAGCAGGAGTTGATTTTCGAGCGTTTCCGACAGGGGAATGCCCGCGTCAGCTATGAACACGGCGGTACGGGCCTGGGACTGACGTTGTCGCGCGCCTTGGCCGAATTGATGGGCGGCACGCTGACCCTGCAATCCGTCCCGGGGCAGGGCGCGCGTTTCACACTCAACCTGCCGCGCCGTTAAGGCTGCTGGCGAGCGCCGAGACAACGGCGGTCCTCACCGTCCGTTGGGCAGTCTGTCGCCAGGTGGGGGGCGCCTGCCTTCTGCCGACGGTCGGAGAGGATGCTATCTGGCCAGTCACTGACTGACCGCCACTTCTGCGATAGCAGGTTTCGCAATCTTGTCTTGGCAAATGCTGCAGAATGACCTGCTCAGCGCCGTGGGGGCTGAATCACGTTGGGAGAGAACATGAACACAGAGCAAACCGGGCAGGCCAGCCTGTCGGGCCGGGGCCACCTCGAATTCCTGGCTTTCAAGCTGGGCCAGGAGGAATACGGTATCGACATCCTCAAGGTGCAGGAGATCCGCGGCTACGAGGCGCCAACCCGCATGGTCAATGCGCCATCGTCCGTGCTGGGCGTGCTGAACCTGCGCGGTGTCATCGTTCCCGTTCTGGACCTGCGTCTGCAGTTCAACCTGGCCCATGCGGCCTATGACAGCCAGACCGTGACCATTGTGCTGAACGTTGCCGGGCGCGTGATCGGCATGGTGGTGGATGCCGTGTCCGACGTGGTGGCCCTGCAGCGCGAGGAGATCAAGCCGGCGCCGGAGTTCAGCGGTGCGTTGGAGACGCAGCACATCATCGGCATCGCCACGATCCAGCAGGGCGAGCAGGCACGCATGCTGATCCTGATGGACATCGAGAAGCTGATGTCCAGCGCCGATATGGGTTTGGTGGCGTCTGCGGCGGCCTGACCGGATGCAGGGAGGTTTGAGAACATGAACAACTTCAAGATTTCGACACGTCTGGTGGCACTCACCGGCATGCTGTCGCTGTTGCTGATCGTCATCGGCGGCATCGGCCTGTTCGGCCTGCGGGCCAGCAACGAAGGGCTGCGCACGGTCTACGAAGACCGCACCATCCCGATGGGGCAAATAGCGGAAATGCAGGAGACGCTGCTGGAAAACCGCCTCAACGCCTTCAACATCGTCACAACCCAGAGCCCCGAGGTGGTGGAAGCCCGGCTCAAGCAGATGAATGACAACAACGCCAGGTTCGACAAGATCTGGGCTGCCTATACCGCGACGTCGATGACACCGGAAGAGATGGCGCTGGTCAAGGAGTTCGCGGCGGCGCGCGCCAAGTTTGTCAGCGAGGGGCTGCAGCCGTTCCAGGAGGCCGTGCGCGGTTTCGATCTGGAGAAAGCCAAAGAGCTCAATGAGATCAAGATCCGGCCGCTCTACGCCGACCTGCGCAAGGGCATCGGTGCCCTGATGGCGCTGCAGCTCAAGGTGGCCCAGCAGGAGTATGAGGGGTCGGCCACCCGTTACCAGGTCATCCTGACGGTGTCCATCACCGCCATCGTGCTGGGCGTGGCTCTGGCGATCGTGATCGGCACGACCATGGTGCGCGGCATCGCGCGTGCCCTGCAGAATGCCGTGGACGTCTCGGAGGCGGTGGCCCGGGGCGATCTGACGCGCCGGGTCGATACCAGCGGCAAAGACGAGGTGGCCAAGGTGCTGCAGGCACTGGCCGCCATGCAGGGCAACCTGGCCAGCATCGTCAGCACCGTGCGGCAGGGCTCCGAGTCCGTGGCCAGTGCCAGTACCCAGATCGCCCACGGCAACCAGGACCTGAGCGCGCGTACCGAGAGCCAGGCCAGTGCGCTTGAGGAAACGGCCGCCTCAATGGAGGAGCTGTCGTCCACCGTGAAACAGAACGCCGACAACGCCCGCCAGGCCAACCAACTCGCGCAGAGCGCCAGCGCCGTGGCGATGCAGGGCGGGCAGGTGGTCTCGCAGGTGGTGGACACCATGAAGGGCATCAGCGACTCCAGCAAACGGATTGCCGACATCATCAATGTGATCGACGGCATTGCCTTCCAGACCAACATCCTGGCCCTGAACGCCGCGGTAGAGGCGGCCCGTGCCGGTGAGCAGGGCCGTGGCTTCGCCGTGGTGGCGGGCGAGGTGCGTAGCCTGGCCAGCCGCTCGGCCGAGGCCGCCAAGGAGATCAAGGCGCTGATCAGCGACAGCGTGGGCCGCGTGGACCAGGGCACCGCGCTGGTCGACCAGGCTGGCAGCACCATGAACGAGGTGGTGACCAGTATCCGTCGGGTGACCGACATCATGGCCGAGATCAGTGCCGCCAGCGCCGAGCAGAGTGCCGGTGTGGGGCAGGTGGGCGAGGCCGTGACGCAGATGGACCAGACCACACAGCAGAACGCCGCGCTGGTGGAGGAGATGGCCGCTGCCGCGAGCAGCCTGAACAGCCAGGCGCAGGATCTGGTGCAGGCCGTGTCGGTGTTCAAGCTGGCGCAAGGCCAGGGCGCGAGCCAGCCCCCGGCACAGGTGGCGTCACGTCCGGCCATGGCCAAGCCGGCGTCTCAGGCCCCGAAGGCCGCGTTGGCGGCGCCGGGCCCAGTCGCCAAGCCGGCGCCTACACCGGTGGCGAAGACAGCCAAGGCTGACCCGGACGACTGGGAGACCTTCTGATCCAGCGACGCTGAGGGTTCGCGCCCTCTTCACGCGGCAGCATGAAAAAACGGCCCGCGTGGGGCCGTTTCGCATTCTGGAGCGGGTGAAGGGAATCGAACCCTCGTATGAAGCTTGGGAAGCTGCCGTTCTACCATTGAACTACACCCGCGGTAGGCCTGGATTCTACAGTGCAGCGCGAACCGACAGTCATTGTTGCGCATCCACCCAGGGTTGGAGCGTTCTCCCGAAGACGTTGCTGGCTGACGGCGTGACGGATGCCGACCGAGTTCAACGTTCCCCTGGAAGAGCGGTAATTTCAGGAGACGCGGAACACCGAGATGGCGCGGACCAGCCCCTCGGCCTGGACTCGCAGCGACTCGGCTGCCGCCGCACTTTCTTCCACCAGCGCGGCATTCTGCTGGGTGTTCTTGTCCATGTCAGAGACCGCGTGGTTGACGCTTTGGATGCCGTTAGCCTGATCAGCGGTGGCGCGCGAAATCTCCGCAACCATGGTGCTGACCTGTTCGATCGATGTCACGATGCGATGCATAGTATCGCCGGCCGCTTGTACCTTGGCTGTGCCGTTTTCGACCTGATCCACAGAGGCGCTGATCAACTCGCGGATCTCCTTGGCCGCTTCCGAAGAACGGCCAGCCAGACTGCGCACTTCGCTGGCGACCACAGCAAAGCCGCGGCCTTGCTCGCCAGCGCGCGCCGCTTCCACTGCGGCGTTCAAGGCCAGGATATTGGTCTGGAAGGCAATGCCGTCGATGGTGCCGATGATCTCACTGATGCGCTTGGCCTGGGTACTGATCTCATCCATCGTTTTGACGACCTGTGCAACATCGTTGCCGCCCTGCTGTGCGATGCGGGATGCATCTGCCGCAAGCTGGTTAGCCTGCACTGCAGTTTCTGCATTGAGCTTGATGGTGCTGGTTAGCTCGTCCACCGATGAAGCGGTGGCTTGAAGCGCCGATGCGGTCTGCTCGGTGCGAGCAGCCAGATCGTTGTTGCCGATGGAGATTTCGCTCGCCGCCGTGTCGATCTGATCCGCGCCTTTGCGAATGTTTTCGATCATGGCGCTCAGTCGCTCAGCAACGTCGGCCAGTGCCCGCAGTACCAGTCCGGTGGCATCGCTGCTCGGCTGGATGTCGTGGCGTCTCAGGTTGCCGTCGGCCACGTCGCGAGCGATGGAGACGGCCTGCTCCAGGGGCCTGACGATCAGTCGGTTGCAGTACCAGGTCACGACGGCGGACAGCACCAGGGCCACCGCGGCGATGATCAATGTTCCAGCATTGACGAGCGCGACGGTCTTGGTCACGTCGGTGGCGGCGGCAGCGCCGGTAGCCATCTCGGTTTCGACAACGGCCGACATCTGCTTGCGCAGTTCGGTATAGGCCGACTCGGCCACGCTCATCATGGTCGATGCCGTCGCCAAGCCGGTGCTCTTCATGTCGAGCGTGTCGAGTGCGGCCCGTTCAAACTTCTTCAGTGCCTGTTCGGTCGCCTTGAACCGCGCCATGGACTCGGCAGGCTCGTTCTCGGCAGACTTCTTCATGGTCTGCAGCATCGCGTCGACCGCCTTGAACTCGGCCACGATCTTCTTGTCCAGTTCGGCGATGATTTCCGCCTTGAGCTCCGCGCCTTCATACGCCAGGCTTTGCATCACCATGCCGTAGAGCTGCACGACGCGTTCCTTCAGTGCGCCTGCAGCGGCGATCCTTGGCAGACCCGAGGCACTGATTTCGTTGACGGCCGATGTCGTCCGCTGGTTGCCCACATAGCTCTGCAGTGCGACCCCCAACAGGCAGAGCATGACCAAGAGGGGAGCCAGGGCGATCTTGGCGGAGACGGGCAGGCGTTGGATGAGCTGATTCATGGGTGGCCCCGATGTCAGAAAGCCTGTCTGTGGGGGCAGAGCGAGGCGGGAGGGACTCTGCCGAACCAGCCCCTGCCATGCAGCAGGCCAAGGCCGGTCCGGTTTAGGGATGACCGCCGGGATTAGCGGTAGACGCCGACGCCGACATAGGCGTCCTGGTTGCTGAGCTTGATCACGTAGGAGGTCTTGCCAGCGACCTTCTTGGTCTGCGGATTGACCCAGTCATAGTCGACCCAGCCGGCGCCCTTGGTGCGTGCCATCTCACCCATGTCCTTGATGAAGGGCTTGCCGTTCTGGTCCTTCAGCTCCACCATGTTCTTGCCGATCAGCTTCTCGTTGCCGCCGTGGGCCAAAGTGGTGCCGTCGATGCTGTTCACGAACACGTACAAGTCCTTCTTGTTCCAGCTGGCCTTGTCGTTGGTGAAATCGTTGAAGGCCTTTTCAGCGCCGACAGACTTGATATGGGCGGCAGCGCGCTCAGCCAAAGCCTTGGCCTCTTCCTTGGTGCCGTGTTCCTGGGCTTGGGCCGCGATGGACACGAAACCGACCAAGGCCAGCGTCACAAGAGTACGAAGAAATTTCATGGGATGCTCCAACGAGTAAAGTTAAGAACTGATAATTTTGAAACAAAAGCAAATTAATTGCAAATTTGCTTATGTCTCTTTTCGGTTCTTTTTGCGTTTACTTGAGGATGTCGCCCAGGCAGAGGTACTTGAGTTCCAGATAGTCATCCATGCCGTGGTGCGAACCCTCGCGGCCCAGGCCGGACTGCTTGACACCGCCAAAGGGTACATGCTCGGTGGCCAGGATGCCGACGTTGATGCCCACCATGCCGTACTCCAGCGCCTCGCTGACGCGGAAGATGCGGCCGACGTCGCGGCTGTAGAAGTAGCTGGCCAGGCCGAAGATGGTGGCGTTGGCCGCGTCGATCGCCTCCTGCTCGGTCTTGAAGCGGAACACCGGGGCGAAGGGGCCGAAGGTCTCTTCCGTGGCGCACAGCATGTTTTGCTTGGCCTCTGCCAGTACCGTGGGCTGGAAGAACTGGGCGCCCAGTGCGGTGGCGCGCTTGCCGCCGGTCAGCACCTTGCCGCCCTTGGCCACGGCGTCAGCCACGTGGCGCTCCACTTTCTGTAGCGCGGCTTCCTCGATCAGCGGGCCTTGCGACACGCCATCTTCAAACCCGTTGCCCACCTTGACGGCGGCCACCTTGGCAGCGAATTTCTTGACGAACTCGTCGTAGACGCCGTCCTGCACATAGATGCGGTTGGCGCAGACGCAGGTCTGGCCGGCGTTGCGGTATTTGCTGGCCATGGCGCCTTCCACGGCCGAGTCGATGTCGGCGTCGTCGAAGACGATGAAGGGCGCGTTGCCGCCCAGCTCCAGGCTGAGCTTCTTCACTGTCGGCGCGCTTTGCGCCATCAGGATGCGGCCTACCTCGGTGGAGCCGGTGAAGCTGATGTGGCGCACCACCTCGCTGGCACAGAACACCTTGCCCACGGCAATCGAGTTGTCGCTGTCCGCGGTGATCAGGTTCAGCACGCCGGCCGGGATGCCGGCGCGCACCGCCAGCTCGGCCGCGGCCAGTGCCGTCAGCGGGGTCAGCTCGGCCGGCTTGATGATGACCGGGCAGCCGGCGGCCAGCGCCGGCGCCACCTTGCGCGTGATCATGGCCAGCGGGAAGTTCCAGGGCGTGATGGCGGCACAGACGCCAATCGGCTGCTTGATCACCATCAGCCGTCGGTTGTTGTCCCAGGGCGGCAGGGTTTCGCCATTGACACGCTTGGCTTCCTCGGCGAACCACTCGACGAAGCTGGCGCCGTAGGCCACCTCGCCCTTGGCTTCGGCAAAGGGTTTGCCTTGCTCGGCGGTCATGATGCGCCCCAGGTCTTCCTGGTTGGCCATCAGCAGGTCGAACCACCTGCGCAGGATGGCGCTGCGCTCCTTGCCAGTTTTGGCGCGCCAGGCCGGCCAAGCCGCGTTGGCGGCCTTGATCGCGAGCTCGGCATCGGCCGGGCCCAGGTTGGCCACGTCGGCCAGCTTGTGGCCGGTGGCCGGGTCGAGCACGTCAAAGCGCTTGGCTGCTGCGCCCTTGACCCACTGGCCATTGATCAGCGCGTCGGTCTGGAGCAGGG
>JAYRLJ010000039.1:0-15352 GCA_041905305.1 Hylemonella sp.
GTTGTGCACCTGACCACCGGTGACAGCCAGCTCGGCCGCGCCGAGCCGATCGAGGACAGCGCGCGCGTCATCAGCCGCATGGTGGACCTGGTGATGATCCGTACCTACGGCCAGGACAAGATTGAGCGTTTTGCCGAGTACTCGCGCGTGCCGGTCATCAACGGCCTGACCAACGAGTACCACCCGTGCCAGATCATGGCCGACATCTTCACCTACATCGAGCACCGTGGCAGCATCCGCGGCAAGACGGTGGCCTGGGTCGGCGATGGCAACAACATGGCCAACACCTGGCTGCAGGCCGCGGAGCTGCTGGGCTTCACCGTGCACGTCAGCACCCCGAGTGGCTACGAGGTCAACCCGGCGGTGGCGGGCGTCAAGAGCGAGTGCTACAAGGTATTCGGGGACCCGATGCAGGCCTGCGCGGGTGCCGACCTGGTGACCACCGACGTCTGGACCAGCATGGGCTATGAGGCCGAGAACGAAGCCCGCAAGAAGGCTTTCGCCGACTGGTGCGTCGACGCCGACATGATGCGCGCGGCCAAGCCCGATGCGCTGTTCATGCACTGCCTGCCGGCACACCGTGGCGAGGAAGTCGAGGCCAAGGTCATCGACGGCCCGCAGTCCGTGGTGTGGGACGAGGCGGAAAATCGCCTGCACGTGCAAAAGGCTCTGATGGAATATCTTTTGCTGGGCATCCAAAAATGATGCTCAAAAGATATCGGCGGAGGCTCACGTCGCGCAGCGAAGTTAAGCGCAGCGGCCGTAGTCAAGACCTGCTGCTCAGGAAGCTCTGATGACGGCCTGCACGAGTTGCGGCGCCTGTTGTTCCTGGTGCCGCGTTGACTTCTCGACCTACGAACTGGAAGGCAACGGCGGCCGGGTGCCGGTGGGCCTGACCGTCGAGGTCAACGGCAACACCGCCCGCATGCGTGGCACCGACCACTGGCCGCCGCGCTGCGCCGCTCTCACCGGCAAGCTCGGTGAATCGGTCGCCTGCGGCATCTACGAGTGGCGTCCTTCGCCGTGCCGGGAGTTCGAGGAAGGCAGCGACGGCTGCCACCGCGCCCGTGCCAAGGTCGGCTTGCCGCCGCTGCCGGCCTGAACCGCACCGCTGGCGCAGCCGCCACAGGCGCTGCAGCTGCCGCAGGCGCCTGCCGATTCCGGTGTCCGCGCCCCCAAATGCCGCCGCCAACGGGCCGGCAGCCAGCGCCAGACCAGGTACAGCGCCGCCGCAGCCACGATCAGCCCGGCCCAGAACTCCTGGCTCATGTGACGCCTCCGGCGCCCAGCCACAAGGCCAGGCGGTAGGTGATGAAACTGGCCAGGTAGGCCAACGTAAACAGGTAGCCTGCCAGCAGCAAGGGATAGCGCCAGCTGTTGGTCTCGCGCCGCACGGTCACGAGGGTCGACACACACTGGGGCGCGAACACGTACCAGACCAGCAAGGACAGCGCCGTGGCGAGCGACCAGCTCTGGGCGATCAGCGGCCCGAGCTGGGTCGCCACATCGTCGCCGGTGGCTGACAGGGCATAGACAGTTCCCAGCGCCCCCACCGCCACCTCACGCGCGGCCATGCCGGGCACCAGGGCGATCGAAATTTGCCAGTTGAAGCCGATGGGCGCGAACAGCGGCTCGATGGCACGGCCGAGCTGCCCCGCCCAGCTGTACTGGATCGCCGGGCCAACGGCGCCGGCCGGAGGTGCCGGGTAGCTGGAGAGGAACCAGAGCAGCACCATCAGCGCCAGGATGATGCCGCCCACGCGCTGCACGAACATCATTGCCCGTGCGTACAGCTCGCGCGCCAGATTCCTCAGGTGGGGCCAACGGTAGGCCGGCAGCTCCATGACCAGCGGCGTCGGTCGCGCCTGCCCGCGCAGCAACATGCTCACACCGGCCACCGCCATCGCCGACAGGATGCCGCCGACATACAGCGCGAACAGCACCAGCCCCTGCAGGTTGACCACACCGGCCACCGTGCGCTCGGGAATGAAGGCCCCGATCAGCAGGGCATAGACCGGCAGGCGGGCCGAACAGGTCATCAGCGGCGCAATCAGGATGGTCGTCAACCGGTCCTGCCAATGCGTGATGGTGCGCGTGGCCATGATGCCCGGCACGGCGCAGGCGAAGCTGGAGAGCAGCTGAATGAAAGAACGCCCGGACAGCCCAACTGTCCCCATGACCCGGTCGAGCAGGAAGGCTGCGCGTGGCAGATAGCCCGAGTCCTCCAGCGCCAGAATGAAGAGGAACAGGATCAGGATCTGCGGCAGGAAGACCAGCACGCCGCCCGCGCCGGCCAGCACCCCATCAACCAGCAGGCTTTGCAGCGCCCCGGCCGGCATGGCCGTGCGCAGCGCCGCACCCGACAGCTCGACGCCATGACGGATCCAGTCCATCGGCAGCGCGGCCCAGCTGAACACGGCCTGGAACATCAGGAACAGGGTCACCGTCAGCAGCAGCATGCCGCACAGCGGATGCAGCACCACGCGGTCAATCGCATCGTCACGCTGCAGGCCGTTGGCCGGGCTGCGCACGGCCTGCTGCAGGATGCGACGCACCTCCAGTTGCGTGGCAATCACCTGCGCCACGTCCGGACGCTGCCAGCCTGCCACCGTTGACGGCGCTGCAGGGATGGCCGCGGGTTCCAGCGTGTCGAGCAGGGCCAGCAAATCGCGGGCCCCTTCCGGTCGCACGCCCACCGTTTCCACCACCGGCATGCCCAGGGCCTGCGACAGGGCAGCCCGGTCCACCTCGATGCCGAGCCGGCGGGCGCGGTCGCTCATGTTCAATGCCAGCACCATGGGCAATCCCAGGGCCCGCGCTTCCAGCACCAGGCGCAGGTTCAGACGCAGGTTGGTGGCATCCACCACGCACACCAGCAACTCCGGCAGCGGTTCATCGGCACGTTGGCCGGTCACCACATCACGCGTGATGGCCTCATCGGCGCTGAAGGCATTGAGGCTGTAGGCACCCGGCAGGTCCAGCACCCGCACCTGACGCCCCGCCGGTGTCAGCAACTGGCCGGCCTTGCGCTCGACCGTCACGCCCGCGTAGTTGGCCACCTTCTGGCGGCTGCCGGTCAGCAGGTTGAAGAGCGCGGTCTTGCCGCAGTTCGGGTTGCCCAGCAGGGCCAGCCGCAAGGGCGGTCGCGTCGACGCGGCAGTCGTCATGCCCGGCCTCCGGGGCGCACGCGGATCAGGAGGGCCTCATGCCGGCGCAACGCGAACGTCGACTGTCCGATCCGCACCGCCAGCGGGTCGCAACCCGGATGCCCCTGGGCAACAACACGGACCCGCTCACCGGGCAGAAAGCCGATCTCGATCAGGCGCAACAGCAACTCCTGGTCTTGCGGCCCCGCCCCCGCACCAACGTCGACCACCACGGCCTCGGTCTGCCGCGGCAACTCATGCAGCCCGATGACGGCGGCTTCCGTCGCCGACGGGCTCTCTACAGCAAGGTTCATGACGATGGCAAATGAAAATTATTCTCATTTTAGACCATCCCCCTAAGCGCGTGCTCCAAGCCCAGCGCTCAGGCGCCCGGGCCCTGGTACAGCCAGGGGACGTCCAGCAGCCGCTCGCCGAGCAGCCTGAGGGAGGTATCGCGCGCCCAGGCCAGCGGCCCGTCCAGATGGAAGATCTCGCCATTGCGGATGGCGCGCGCCTGCACGCGGGCGTTGCGCTGCCAGCGGTTGAGCGCATAGCGGCTCAGCATGGTGGCGACGTCCAGCACCTCGTCCACCTGCGCCAGGCAGCGCCCGAGCTCGGCGGCGTCCTCAATCGCCATGCCCGCTCCTTGCGCCATGTAGGGCCGCATCGGATGCGCCGCATCGCCCAGCAGGGCCACCCGCCCCTGTGCCATCTCGGCCGCACTGACCATTGGCACCCGGTCGCACAGCACCCACAGACGCCAGTCGGGAATGGCCTCGATCAGCGCACGCAAGGGTTGGCACACCGGGGCCAGGTGAACTTGAAGGTCGGCGCCGTTGGCACTGTGGTCCCAATCCTCCAGGCCGCCATGCACATGACCGTGCACTATGGCCACCACGTTCAGCCATTCGCCGCCGCGCACGGGGTACTGCACCACGTGCAGGCGCGGCCCGAGCCAGGCGGTGATCTGCTGGCTGCGCAGCGCCGCCGGCAGGCTGGCTTGCGGCAGCATGGCGCGGTAGGCCAGATGACCGGCCACGCGCGGCGGGCCGTCATGCAACAGCTGCTCGCGCACCTGGCTCCACAAGCCGTCGGCACCGACCAGGGCATCGCCCTCTACCGCCAGACCGGCCGCGGTATGCAACGTCACCGCCTCGGGTGTTTCGGCAAAGTGGCTCACGGTCTGATCCAGCTGCAGCCAGACCTCGTCACGCTCGCGTAGAGCGGCCAGCAGCAACTGGTGCAGATCGGCCCGATGAATGGTGGCATAAGGCGCGCCATATCGCTGCGCCATCGCCTGCCCCATGCGCAGCACGCCGAGTTCGGCACCGGAAACGGCATGACGCACCTGCAGACGCTCGGGAAACGCGGCGACGGTCTGCAGCGCGGCAGACAGGCCCCAGTCCTGCAGGATGCGCACGACGTTCGGTCCGATCTGGATCCCGGCGCCCACTTCGCCGAAATGCGCCGCCCGCTCGTACAGGCGCACCTGCCAGCCGGCGCGCGATGCCGCCAGCGCGGCGGCCAGGCCGCCGATGCCACCGCCGGCGATCAAAACCTGTTTCGCGACCTGTGAACTCATGAGCGGCAATTCTGCCCCACCTGAGCCTTGATTCCGGTCAGGTTCTACTCAATGCGCGCGATGGCCGTCGGCTTGAAGCCCAGATCGGCCGCCTTGCCCTTGCGGCCCCGGGCGGCACGGGCGTTGTTGAGGCTGCGGATCTCCAGCGTCTCCTCGCGTGCCTTGCCGCCACGGCCGATGCCCTCGATCTTCACGCTGCGCGTGTAGGCCGCTGCACCCGCCAGCGTGTCCTTGGCCTCCAGGTCCAGCAGCATCAGGCCGCGGCCGCCATTGGCCATCGGCTTGAGTTCGGTGATCTCGAAGGTCAGGATGCGGCCGCCGGTGGAGGCGCAGGCCACATGGGTGGCCGGCGTGTACAGCGCGGACGCCGCAGCACCGGCCGGCGCCGGCACGTTGGCCGGGGAAGGACGGCACACGGTATCGCCCTCGTTGCAGGTGAGGAAGGCCTTGCCGCCCTTCTGGCGCGACACCATGTTCTCCACCGTGGCCAGGAAGCCGTAGCCAGCCGAGGTGGACAGCAGCAGCCAGGCGTTGGCCGGGCCAGCGTAGTAGTGCGCCAGTTGCGTGCCGGCTTCCAGTTCGATCAGCGTGGTGACCGGCTGGCCGTCGCCGCGTGCGCCCGGCAGGCTGGCCACCGGCACCGAGTAGACACGCCCGTTGGAGCCGAACACCAGCAGCGTGTCCACGGTGCGGCACTCGAAGGTGCCGTACAGGCCGTCGCCGGCCTTGAAGGCGAAGCTGGCGGCGTCGTGGCCGTGGCCCTGGCGGGCGCGCACCCAGCCCTTTTCAGACACCACCACCGTCACCGGTTCGTCGACCACCTTGACCTCGGCCACGGCCTTCTTCTCGGCCTGGATCAGCGTGCGGCGCGCGTCGGCAAACACCTTGGCATCGGCCTCGATCTCCTTGACCATCAGGCGGCGCAGCGCCGCCGGGCTGCCCAGGATTTCTTCCAGCTTGCCCTGCTCCTCGCGCAGCTCCTTGAGTTCCTGCTCGATCTTGATCGCTTCCAGCCGCGCCAACTGGCGCAGGCGGATTTCCAGGATGTCCTCGGCCTGCCGCTCGGACAGGCGGAAGCGCTCAATCAGCGCCGCCTTGGGCTCATCCGACTGGCGGATGATGGCAATCACCTCGTCGATGTTGAGCAGCACCAGTTGCCGGCCTTCGAGGATGTGGATGCGGTCCAGCACCTTGTCCAGGCGGTGGCGGCTGCGGCGCTCGATGGTGCTCTGGCGGAAGGCGATCCATTCCTCCAGCATCTGCCGCAGCGACTTCTGCGTCGGCCGCCCGTCCAGACCCACCATGGTGAGGTTGATGGGGGCGGAGGTTTCCAGGCTGGTGTGCGCCAGCAGCGTGGTGATGAGTTCCTGCTGCTCGATGCGGCTGGTCTTGGGCTCGCATACCAGGCGCACCGGTGCGTCCTTGCTCGACTCGTCGCGCACGCCGTCCAGCACTGCCAGCACCGTGGCCTTGATCTGGTTCTGCTCCTGCGTCAGCGCCTTCTTGCCGGCCTTGACCTTGGGGTTGGTGAGCTCCTCGATCTCTTCCAGCACCTTCTGCGTGCTGACGCCCGGCGGCAACTCGGTCACGACCAGCTGCCACTGGCCGCGTGCCAAGTCCTCGATCTTCCAGCGTGCCCGCACCTTCAGGGACCCGCGACCGGTACGGTAGGCCTCGGCGATGTCGCTGGCCGGGCTGATGATCTGTCCCCCACCGGGATAGTCCGGCCCCGGCAGCAGCGTCAGCAGCTCATCGTCCGCCAGCTTCGGGTTCTTGATCAGCGCCACGCAAGCCTGCGCCACTTCGCCCAGGTTGTGGCTCGGGATCTCGGTGGCCAGACCGACGGCAATGCCGGACGCGCCGTTGAGCAGCGTGAACGGCAAGCGCGCCGGCAACTGCTTCGGCTCCTCGGTGGAGCCGTCGTAGTTGGGCTGAAAGTCCACCGTGCCCTCGTCGATCTCGTCGAGCAGCAGGTTGGAGATCTTGGCCAGCCGGGCTTCGGTGTAGCGCATCGCGGCGGCACCGTCACCGTCGCGGCTGCCGAAGTTGCCTTGACCGTCGATCAGCGGGTAGCGCTGCGCGAAGTCCTGCGCCATGCGCACCAGCGCGTCGTAGGCGGCCTGGTCACCGTGCGGGTGGAAACGACCCAACACGTCACCGACCACGCGCGCGCTCTTGACCGGCTTGGCCGCCGTGTTGCCGCTGGGGCCGCTGTAGCCCAGGCCCATGCGCGACATGGCATACAGGATGCGGCGTTGCACCGGCTTCTGGCCGTCCGACACGTCGGGCAGCGCGCGGCCCTTGACCACGGACAGCGCGTATTCAAGGTAGGCCTGCTGGGCATAGCTGGCCAGGGCCAGGGCGTCACCACCGCCGGCGTCGGCAGCGAAATCGAGGGTCGGCTGATCACTCATGGGAAAACTAGTCGGTCTCGGACAGGGAAGGATTCGGCATTGCCGCCACCTGCAGGGCGGGCATGTTGCCGCGGCCGGCGGCACCGCCGGCCAGGTTCAGGGCAGGACGCCCGGGCGCCGGGCGCAACGTGGGCGGCTTAAGCACCGCGTACAGCTGCAGCACGGTGCGCACGTAGTTCTGCGTTTCGCGATAAGGCGGGATACGGTTGCCGGCGCGTTGTACCGCGCCCTCACCGGCGTTGTAGGCCGCCAGTGCCAATTCGGGTTGGCCGGGAAACAGCGCCAGCAGGTCGCGCAGGTAGCGTGCACCAACCCGGATGTTGGTGCGCGGGTCGGCCAGCTTCTGTTCTACCGGCGCGCGGGCATCGCCCGCCACACCGTAGCGCTGCGCCGTGGCCGGCATGATCTGCATCAGCCCCACCGCGCCCTTGGGCGACACCGCCTGCGCATCGAAACCCGACTCGGCCGCAATCAGGGCCTGCAACAGCTCGTAGTCGATGCCGTGCTGGCGGGCCGCCTCACGCAGCAGGTGCTTGACCTGCTTGTAGCTGGGCGAAACCTCGAAGAAGGCAATCAGCTTGGGCGGCACGGTGGGTACCGCCACCGGACGCAGGCCGCCGGGGGCCGTCGCATCGGCCGAACGCGAGAACAGCTCGTAGCGCGCGTCCAGCCGCTCAGGCGCAAAGTGCGCCACGCCCTGGCCGTCGATGTAGCCCCAGATGTCGGCCTGCGCCGATTGCTGCGAAAACAATAGCACGCCACACAGAACCAGCAAGGACAGGGGTCGAAAAAGACCTGCAACGCCGGGCAGGTCGGAGCGGTGGGGACGCATCAGATGTCCACCTCGACCGAATCACCGTGCAGTTCCATCAGCTCACGCCGCGCCGCCGCCTCGCCCTTGCCCATGAGCTGGGTGATCAAGTTCTCGGTTTGCGGGAAATCGAACTGCCCCAGCTGCACGCGCAGCAGGCGACGCGTGTCCGGATTGAGCGTGGTCTCCCACAGCTGCTCGGCGTTCATCTCGCCCAGGCCTTTGAAGCGGCTGATCTGGCAGCGCTCCTTGGGCACGCCGTCCTTGGCGCATTTGTCGAGGATGGCGGTGAGTTCGCCTTCATCCAATGCATAGGCCTTGGTGGCCGGTTTCTTGCCACGTGCCGGCACGTCGACACGGAACAACGGCGGGCGCGCCACGTAGACATGCCCGGCCTCGATCAGCTTGGGGAAGTGACGGAAGAACAGGGTGAGCAGCAGCACTTGAATGTGCGAGCCGTCGACATCGGCATCGGACAGGATGCAGACCTTGCCGTAACGCAGGCCGGACAGGTCCGGCGTGTCATTGGGCCCGTGCGGATCGACGCCGATGGCCACCGCAATGTCGTGGATCTCGGTGTTGGCGAACAGGCGGTCGCGCTCGACCTCCCAGGTGTTGAGCACCTTGCCGCGCAGCGGCAGGATGGCCTGGCACTCCTTGTCGCGCCCCATCTTGGCGCTGCCACCAGCCGAGTCGCCCTCGACGAGGAAGACCTCGTTGTGGCTGGTATCGCGGCTTTCGCAGTCGGTCAGCTTGCCCGGCAGCACGGCCACGCCCGAGCCCTTGCGCTTCTCGACCTTCTGGCCGGCGCGCTGGCGCGTCTGCGCCGCCTTGATGGCCAGCTCGGCCAGCTTCTTGCCGTACTCGACGTGCTGGTTGAGCCACAGCTCCAGCGCCGGGCGCACGAAGCTCGACACCAAGCGCACGGCGTCGCGTGAATTGAGGCGCTCCTTGATCTGACCCTGGAACTGCGGGTCCAGCACCTTGGCGCTCAACACATAGCTGGCGCGGGCGAACACGTCTTCCGGCAGCAGCTTGACACCCTTGGGCAGCAGGCTGTGCAGCTCGATGAAGCTTTTGACGGCGTTGAACAGGCCGTCGCGCAGACCACTGTCGTGCGTGCCGCCGGCGCTGGTGGGAATCAGGTTGACGTAGCTTTCGCGCACCGAGGCACCGTCTTCGGTGAAGGCCACGGCCCAGGCCGCACCCTCGCCTTCGGCGAAGCTGTCGTTGCTGCCATCGGCATAGCCCTCGCCGGCAAAGAGCGGGATCACCGGATCGGCGTTGAGCGTCTGCAGCAGGTAGTCGCCCAGGCCGCCCTTGTACTGCCAGCTCTGCGTCTCTTTCGTCTTCTCATTGACCAGCGAGACGCTGACGCCCGGCATCAACACCGCCTTGCTGCGCAGCAGGTGGGTGAGCTCGCCCATGGGCAGGGCAGCCGACTCGAAGTACTTGGCATCAGGCCAGACGCGCACCGTGGTGCCCTGTTTCCGGTCGCCCTCGCCGGCCGGCCGTGCCACCAGTGGCTGCGTCACGTCGCCGCCCTCGAACACCAGGTGCGCCACCTGCCCCTCTCGGTAGCTGGTGGCTTCCAGCCGCTTGGCCAGTGCGTTGGTGACCGACACACCGACACCGTGCAGGCCGCCGGAGAAGCTGTAAGCACCGCCCTTGCCCTTGTCGAACTTGCCGCCGGCATGCAGCCGGGTGAACACCAGCTCGATCACCGGCGCCTTTTCTTCCGGGTGCAGGCCGAAGGGGATGCCACGGCCGTCGTCCTCGACGCTGACCGAACCGTCGGCATGCAGCGTGACCTTGATCTTCTTGCCAAAGCCGGCCAGCGCCTCGTCGGCCGCGTTGTCCAGCACTTCCTGAATGATGTGCAGCGGGTTGTCGGTGCGGGTGTACATGCCCGGGCGCTGCTTGACCGGCTCTAGTCCCTTGAGGACGCGAATGGAGCCTTCGGAGTAATCGGTGGTAGGTTTCAGAGCCATGGCGGGCAATTGTAGTCGCTCGCCATAAACACAACTGGATACATGTACAGCCCACCCCGGGGGCGACAGTTCGGGGATGAGTACACACAACAAGAAACTCCCCATGACCCAGGTGCTGATCTGTGGCGCCCTGATCGTCACACTGTCCATGGGCATCCGCCACGGCTTCGGCCTGTGGCTGCAACCCGTGACCCAGACCCAGGGCTGGACGCGCGAGACTTTTGCGCTGGCCATGGCAATCCAGAACCTGACCTGGGGCTTCGCCGGCATCTTTGCCGGCATGCTGGCCGACAAGTTCGGGGCCTTCAAGGTCATCCTCGGCGGCGCCATCCTGTACGCCCTGGGCCTGATGGGCATGGCCCACGCGCCGACGCCCCTGATGTTCGCCCTGACCTGCGGGGTGCTGATCGGCATGGCGCAGGCCGGCACCACCTATGCCGTGATCTACGGCGTGATCGGCCGCAACGTCAGCCTGGAGAAACGTTCCTGGGCCATGGGCGTGGCGGCCGCCGCCGGCTCCTTTGGCCAGTTCCTCATGGTGCCGACCGAAGGCTGGCTCATCAGCAGCCTGGGCTGGCAGCAGGCCCTGGTGGCGCTGGGCATGGCGGCCTTGCTCATCATTCCGCTGGCCTGGGGCCTGCACGAGCCGGGCTTTGCCGCTGGCGCCACACCGCCCAAGCGGGAACAGACCATCATGCAGGCGCTGCGCGAGGCGTTTGCGTACCCCAGCTTCCAGTTGTTGATGGCTGGCTACTTCGTCTGCGGCTTCCAGGTGGTGTTCATCGGTGTGCACATGCCGAGTTACCTGAAGGACCACGGCCTGTCGCCCCAGGTGGCCAGCTATTCGCTGGCGCTGATCGGCCTCTTCAACGTCTTCGGCACCTACGCCGCTGGCGCACTGGGCCAACGCCTGGCCAAGAAAAAGATCCTTGCCTTCATCTACTTCGCCCGCTCCATCTCCATCACGCTGTTCCTGCTCGCGCCACTCACCCCCACAAGCGTCTACATCTTCTCGGCCGTGATGGGCCTGCTGTGGCTGTCCACCGTGCCGCCGACCAACGCCGTGGTGGCACAGATCTTCGGCGTGGCACACCTGTCGATGCTGGGTGGTTTCGTCTTCTTCAGCCACCAGATCGGCTCCTTCATGGGCGTCTGGCTAGGCGGCTACCTGTATGACAAGACCGGCAGCTACGACATCGTCTGGTACATCGCCATTGCCCTGGGGGTGCTGGCCGCGCTCGTCAACCTGCCGGTGCGCGAGGCGGCCATCGCCCGCCACAAGGCGCACGGGGCGGCGCGGGCATGAACACCGAACCCAAGCTGTGGCGCAAAGGGCTGGCCTATGCCGGCGCGCTGCTGGCCTTGCTGGCGGTCTTCGCGCTCTACACGCGGCCGGACTTCCTGGTCACCCTGGCCGACCAGCTCTGGGCCTGTTTCTGACTCTTTTCGACCTCCCGCCCATACCCAACGGGCGTAACATGCTATGAAAACGATAGTGATCACGGGTGCCTCGGACGGCATCGGCGCCGAGCTGGCGCGCCAGCTGGCCCAGCGACACGGTACCGACGCCGCCCTGGTGCTGGCCGCGCGCAATGAGGCCGCGCTTCAGGAGGTGGCCACCCAATGCCGCGCGCAGGGCAGCACGGTGCTGGTGGCACCGACCGACGTCAGCGAACAGGCTCAGTGCCGCGCCCTGGTGGCGCGCAGCGTGGCCGAGTTCGGCCGCCTTGACACCCTGATCAACAACGCCGGTGTCTCGGCCCAGGCGCTGTTCGAGGAGGTCGAGGACCTCGGCTGGTACGAGCAGCTGATGCGCGTCAACCTGTGGGGCAGCGTCTGGTGCACCCACGCCGCGCTGCCGCACCTCAAGGCCAGCCGCGGGCAGATCGTGGCGGTTTCATCGCTGGCCGGGCTGGTCGGCGTACCCGGTCGCACCGCCTACAGCGCGAGCAAGTTCGCCATGACCGGCTTCTTCGAGGCCTTGCGCGCCGAGCTCAAGGGCGCTGGCGTCGGCATCACCACCGCCTACCCCGGCGTGGTGGCCACGCAGATCCGCTACCGCGGCTACCGGGCCGATGGCCAGCCAGCCGGAAAAAGTGGCCTGAAGGAAGACAAGGCCATGCCGGTGGAAGTCTGCGCCCGAATGATCCTGGACGGCATGGCACGCCGTCAGCGCGAGATCGTGATGGAGCCGCGCGCCAAGCTGGGCCGCTACCTGAAACTGCTGGCGCCGGGGGTGGTGGAGAACATGGCGCTGGCCGCGCTCAAGGACGAGGTCAAGCCGCGATGAGCCACTCGCCGAGGCACGGCAGCGAGGCGCCTTCGGCCTGGGTGCAACGCTGGGCGCACCTGGTGCGTCCCGGCGGCACGGTGCTCGACGTGGCCTGTGGCCACGGCCGTCACATGCGCTGGTTCGCCGCACGTGGCCACCCGGTCACGGGCGTGGACCGTTCGCCCGAGGCCATGGCCGCTGCAGCCACCCTGGGCGAAGCGCTGCTGGCCGACATCGAGAACGGCCCCTGGCCCCTGCTTCAGGACGGACAACCGCGCACCTTCGATGCCGTGGTGGTGACCAACTACCTCTGGCGCCCGCTGCTGCCACTGATTCGCGACAGCCTGGCCCCTGATGGCGTGCTGATTTACGAAACCTTTGCCGTCGGCAACGAGACCGTGGGCAAACCCTCGCGTCCGGATTTCCTGCTGCAGCCCGGCGAGCTCTTGCAGGCCTGTGCCGGGCTGCGAGTCGTGGCGTTTGAAGACGGCTACCTCGCCTCGCCCGAGCGCTTCGTGCAGCGCATCGCCGCCGTGCGCCCCGCCGCTGCCCTGTCCACCGATGGCGCGCCGCGGCGTTACCCCCTGTAGGGGCGTTGGCCCTCGTTAGAATGCTTCTTTCGCCAGAACTTATTTCATTGCGGACATGACTTCCTCCTTCAGCCCAATCACCGGCAGCATCGTGGCCCTCGTCACCCCCCTGCACGAGGACGGTAGCGTCGACTACCCCACGCTGCGCAAATTGATTGACTGGCACATCGCCGAAGGCACCGACTGCATCGGCGTGGTGGGCACCACCGGCGAGTCGCCGACTGTCAACGTGGACGAGCACTGCGAAATCATCCGTGTCTCGGTGGAGCAGGCCAAGGGCCGTGTGCCGATCATGGCCGGCTGCGGTGCCAACTCCACCGCCGAGGCTATTGAGCTGGCCAAGTTCGCCAAGAAGGTCGGTGCCGACTGCCAGTTGCAGGTCGTGCCCTACTACAACAAGCCGACCCAGGAAGGCCAGTATCGCCACTTCAGGGCCATTGCCGAGGCCGTGGGCGACCTGCCCATGGTGCTGTACAACGTGCCGGGCCGCAGCGTGGCCGATATGGCGCACGACACCGTGCTGCGTCTGGCGCAGGTGCCAGGCGTGGTGGGCATCAAGGAAGCCACCGGCAACATCGAGCGCGCCCAGTGGCTGATCCGCGAGGCGCCGAAAGGCTTCTCCATCTATTCTGGCGACGATCCGACCGCCGTTGCCCTGATGCTGTGTGGCGGCCATGGCAACGTGAGCGTCACGGCCAACGTGGCGCCGCGCCTGATGCACGAGCTGTGCGTGGCCGCCATGGCCGGCGACGTCAAGCGCGCCATGGAAATCCAGTTCAAGCTGATGCCGGTGCACAAGCAGTTGTTTGTGGAGCCGAACCCGATTCCGGTGAAATGGGCCCTGCAGCGCATGGGCCTGTGCGGCGGCACCCTGCGCCTGCCGATGACGCCGCTGACCGAGGTCAATCAGCCGGTGGTCGAAGGTGCCCTGCGTGCCAGCGGCCTGCTCTGAATCTCACTTCCCCCGAGGACTAACTGGTGAATCACACTCCGAAACTGGCCCTGCTCGGCCTGACCCTGGCGCTGTCGGCCTGCTCCGTACTGCAGAGCGACCAGGTCGACTACAAAAGCGCTGGCAAGGCCCCTTCGCTGGAGGTTCCGCCGGACCTGAGCCAGCTGGCCCGTGACAACCGCTACGCGGTGCCAGGCGGTGCCGTGACGGCCTCCGGCTTCCAGGCAGGGCAGGCCAACCGGGCCGGTGCGCCCATGGCCCAGGCAGCCATCGCCGACGTGCGCATCGAGCGCATCGGCAACCAGCGTTGGCTGGTGGTGGACCGCCCGCCGGAAAAGCTGTGGGACGACATCAAGGACTTCTGGCAGGACAGCGGTTTCCTGCTGCTGCTCGATCAGAAGGACCTGGGCATCATGGAGACCGACTGGGCCGAGAACCGTGCCAAGATTCCGGATGACTTCATCCGCAACACCTTGGGCAAGGTGTTCGGCTCGCTTTACTCGACCGGCGAACGCGACAAGTTCCGCACCCGCCTGGAGCGCACTGCCGCTGGCGGTACGGAAATCTTCATCAGCCACCGCGGCATGATCGAAACCTATGTCAGCGGCCAGTCGGGCGGCACCGAAGCCGGCAGCGACACCCGCTGGCAACCACGTCCGGCCGACCCGGAGCTCGAAGCCGAATTCCTGCGCCGGCTCATGGTCAAGCTGGGCGTGAGCCAGGAACAATCCAAGACGCTGCTGGCGGCCAACGTGCCGCAATCCACCTCCCGCGTTGCCAACGTCAATGGCCTGCCGGTGGTGCAGATCGACGAGGGCTTTGACCGTGCCTGGCGCCGTGTCGGCCTGACGCTGGACCGCACCGGCTTCACGGTGGAAGACCGCGACCGCGCCCAGGGCATCTACTTCGTCCGTTACGTCGAACCCTCGGCTGACAAGGGCAAGGAGCCCGGCTTCTTCGGCAAGCTGTTCGGCCAGACCGCCAAGACCAGCACGCTGCAGAAGTACCGCATCGCGCTGCGCAGCGAAGGCAACAGCACCGTGGTGTCGGTGCTCAATGCCAGCGGCGCCCCCGAGAGCTCGGAGATTGCCCAGCGCATTGTGAAGGTGATCGCGGACGACCTCAAGTAGGCCATTCCGCTGAGCGCTGCAAGGGGCCATCCCCTGCAGCGGGCATGAAAAAAGCCACCCCGAGGGGTGGCTTTTTTTGCTTGCGCAGCAGAAGAATTACTTCTTCTCGCCTTCGGCAGCAGCGGGAGCAGCCGGGGCAGCAGCGGGAGCAGCAGCCGGCGCGGAAGCGTCAGCAGCCGGAGCGGCAGCCGGGGCAGCAGCGGGAGCCGGAGCAGCGGCAGGAGCCGGAGCGGCGGGAGCGGCAGCCTCTTCCTTCTTGCCACAAGCAGCCAGAGCAGCAGCAGCGATCACAGCTGCCAGAACGAGAGATTTGTTCATTTTGATGTACCTGATGAGTTGAAGAACAATTTCCGGAAATTGCCAATGCGACGCGAGCCGCACTGACCGGCTGGAACAGCTCGAGCCCGTTCCATCCAGCCTTAAATTATAGGGAAAAAAATTCCATCCTGACTATCCCTGAGAAG
>JAYRLJ010000401.1:0-2706 GCA_041905305.1 Hylemonella sp.
CGACGTGATGCGTGTGCTGGAGAACGACCCACGCGCGCCAATGGACCTGCGGCAAAAGGCGCTGCGCCTGGCGGGCCGACTGATCGAGTCCAGCCCCGATGTGCGTGGTGGCGACGGGTTTGCCATCGCGCGCGACATCCTCGACTCGGGCCGCGCCGCTGCCAAGATGAACGACATCATCCAGGCCCAGGGCAGCAAGGCCTTCGACCACAACCACCCCGAACTGGGACCGTTGACGTTCGAGATCCGCGCGCCGCAAGCCGGCGTGGTCTGTGGCATCGACAACCTGCAGCTGGCGCGCATAGCCCGCTTTGCCGGCGCCCCCAAGGTCAAGAATGCGGGTGTCGACCTGTTGCGCAAGCTCGGGGACGAAGTACCAGCCGGCGAGCCGCTGTACCGCGTGCATGCCAGTTTCCCGGCCGATCTCGAGTTCGCCCGCCAGGCCTGTCAGAAATCCATTGGCTACAGCATCGGCCAAGCGGCAGATGTGCCGCTGGTCTTCGTGGAGTTCTGATGGCCCGGCCTGCCCTGCTGCTTCACTTTGACGACGAACTGACCAGCGCCCAGCGCCTGGCCGCGCAAGCCGGCCTGCCCCTGGGCCTGATCGAGCGCCACCGATTTCCCGACGGCGAGCTCAAGCTGCGCCTGCCGGCCGCCCTGCCGGCACACGTGGTGCTGTTGCGCACGCTCGATCACCCGAACGAAAAGCTGGTCGAACTGCTGCTCGCCGCCCGCACCGCGCGTGAGCTCGGTGCCCGCCACCTGACGCTGGTAACGCCCTACCTCGCCTACATGCGGCAGGACATCGCCTTCACGCCCGGCGAGGCGGTGAGCCAACGCATCGTCGGCCGTTTCCTGGCCGAGTTGTTCGATGCCGTCATCACGGTGGACCCGCACCTGCACCGCATCGCCACGTTGCAGGAAGCGGTGCCGGTACCGCAGGCCGTGGTGCTCAGCGGCGCACCACTGCTGGCCGACCTGATTGCGCAGCGGCGGCCGCAGGCGCTGCTGGTCGGGCCGGACGAGGAGTCAGCGCAGTGGGTGGCACAGGCCGCGGCGCGCCATGGCTTCGACCATGCGGTATGCCGCAAGGTGCGCCATGGTGACCGCGACGTCAGCATCGAGCTGCCGGCGGCTGATTTCCGCGGGCGCGCCGTGGTGCTGCTCGACGATGTGGCCAGCAGCGGCCACACGCTCGCACAGGCTGCGCGCCTGCTGCTGGCGGCCGGTGCCGCCTCGGTGGACGTGGCGGTCACGCATGCGCTGCTGGCCGGCGATGCGCTGCCGTTGCTGCACACAGCCGGTATCGGCCAGGTCTGGAGCACCGACTGCATCACACACACCAGCAATGCCGCGAGCATGGCACCGGCCATTGCCGCGGCACTGGCATCCATGAACTTTGACCCTATCCCATGAAGACTCCCCGCGACCTCAATGAACGTACCCTGGCCGATGCCTGGGCCGATCTGAAGGCCCATGCCGATGCCGGCCTGCCGCTGCAAGGCGATGCCTACCGCCTGGCCTTTGCCGATCCCGAATTCCTGCTGCGCCGTGAAACACGCGGCATCCGCTTCCAGCTGGAGATGCTCAAGCCCGATCTCGACCAGCAAGCCCAGGGCGTGGCCAACACCATCGTGGTGTTCGGCAGTGCCCGCTTTGCTTCGCCAGAAACTGCCCAGGAGCGGCTGGTACAGGCGCGTGCCAGCGGTGACGCGCAGGCCCTGGCGCGAGCCGAACGCGACGTGCGCAACGCCGGCCACTACGAGCAGGCGCGCCGTTTCGGTCGCCTGGTGGCGGAACACAGCAGCCACCTTCCGGAACAGGAGCGCCTGTACATCTGCACCGGCGGTGGCCCCGGCATCATGGAAGCAGCCAACCGCGGCGCCCATGAGGCCGGCGCGCTCAACGTGGGACTGAACATCGCGCTGCCGCACGAACAGACCCACAACCCCTATATCTCCCCCAGCCTGTGCTTCAAGTTTCACTACTTCGCGCTGCGCAAGATGCACTTCATGATGCGCGCCAAGGCCCTGGTGGCCTTCCCTGGCGGCTTCGGCACGCTGGACGAGCTCTTCGAGATCCTGACACTGGTGCAGACCGGCAAATCCGAGCCGGTACCGGTGGTGCTGTTCGGCAGCAGCTTCTGGAAGCGCCTGATCAACTTCGAGTTGCTGGTCGAGGAAGGCGTGATTGCCGCGGCGGACCTCGATCTGTTCAGCTTCGTCGACACCCCGGAGGCCGCGTGGGAGGCGATCCAGTCGTTCTACCGGCTGGAAAACGACGCGGCCTGAGTCGTCACCTGGGGCCGGCCCTGGGCGCCACTGGGGCCACTGGGGCCACTGGGGCCACTGGGGCCACTGTGCCGCGGCACGGCGATCGGCGCGCCCGCACCGTGGCGCAGTGGCTAGACGGCGTGAGATGGCGCCGCGGCCCTCAGCCGCCAGGCAGCCCGACTGCCGAGCCCGACCACGGCACCCACGGTCCAGAACACCACTGACACACCGACCACGGCGCCGATGCTGCCGAACAGCATGGGCATGAGCACGCTGGAGCCATTGAGCGACATCAGGCGCAGCCCTAACGCCTCGCCATGCCGGTCAGCCGGCGTGATCTGGTGCAAGGTGCTCATGATCATGGGCTGTACGGAGCCCAGCACCAGCCCCAGCAGCACCGAACACACGCCCATGCTCAAGGCATTGGGCATGA
>JAYRLJ010000040.1:0-15265 GCA_041905305.1 Hylemonella sp.
AGCGGCAGGTTGTCGCGCAGGCGGCGCACCAGATCGGGGTTGGCGATGAACGGGCGCCCGTAGGCCACCAGATCGGCACCCTCGGCCACAGCCTGCTCGGCCAGCGCGCGGTCGTAGCCGTTGTTCACCATCCAGGCCGCCTGGCCGCCAGCCGTGCGGTAGGCCGTGCGCAGTGCCGCATAGTCGAACGGCCGCTCGCCTTGCTGGTGGTCACGCGCGCCACCGGTGGCGCCTTCGATGATGTGCACATAGGCCAGGTCCAGCTTGGCCAGCGCGCGCACCACGTACTCGAACAGCGGCTGCGGGTTGGAGTCGAAGGCGTCGTTGGCCGGCGTCACGGGCGACAGGCGCAGGCCGGTGCGTTGCGCGCCGATTTCGTCGCACACGGCGTCCATCACTTCCAGCAGCAGCCGCGCGCGGTTCTCGATGCTGCCGCCATAGGCGTCGGCGCGCTGGTTGGAGCCCGAACGCAGGAACTGGTCGAGCAGGTAGCCGTTGGCGCCGTGCACTTCCACGCCGTCAAAGCCGGCTGCGATGGCGTTGCGCGCGGCACGTCGGTAGTCGGCCACGATGCCCGGCAGCTCGGCCAGTTCCAGGGCGCGCGGTGCCGAGGTGTCGACAAAAGTGGCCGCGCCGTCCTTGATCAGCACGGTCTTGGTCTTGGCAGTGATGGCCGACGGCGCCACCGGTGCCTGGCCGTTCGGCTGCAGTTCGGTGTGCGAGACGCGGCCCACGTGCCAGAGCTGCATGACGATCTTGCCGCCGGCGGCATGCACCGCGTCGGTGACGGTCTTCCAGCGCGCCACCTGTTCCTCGCTCCAGATGCCGGGCACATCGGCGTAGCCCTGGCCCTGGTGGCTGATGGCGGTGGCTTCGGTGACGATCAGGCCGGCCGTGGCGCGTTGCGCGTAGTAGGTCGCCATGAGCGGCGTGGGCAGGGCGCCAGGGGCGCGGTTGCGCGTCAGCGGGGCCATGACGATGCGGTTGGACAGTGACAGGGCGCCGGCTTGCGCGGGTTCAAAAAGGGAAGGCATGAAAAGACTTTCTCGAAAACACAAAGATGACAGGCATCCAGCGTACGGCGTCTGCGGAAGCCTTGCCGGAGACAGGACGTTGTCCTTGTGACAGGCCGGTGCCACCGCGCAGACCATGATCGCGGAGAATGCCTGCACTATGTCGCGCCACCTGCCGCTTTCTCAAGCCTCGCCGTTGTCACTCATGGGACTGGCGCTGGCCTTGTCGCTGGCGGCGGCGGTATCGCTGGGCATCACGCGCTTCGCCTATGGCCTGCTGCTGCCGGTGATGCGCGCTGACCTGGCCTGGAGCTACACCCTGGCCGGCGCCATGAACACCGCCAATGCGGCGGGCTACCTGCTGGGCGCGCTGGCCACACCGCGGCTGCTGCAGCGCCTGGGCGCCGTGCCCGTGCTGCTGGGCGGCGCGCTGCTGGCCAGCCTGTTCATGGGGCTGAGCGGTTTCTTCACCGGCGCCGCCCCTTTGCTGCTGCAGCGCCTGCTGGCTGGCGTGGCCAGTGCCTTCATCTTCATCGCCGGCGGCCTGCTGGCGGCGCGCCTGGGTGCCCTGCAGCCGCAGCGCAGTGGCCTGCTGCTGGGCTTGTACTACGGCGGCACCGGCTGGGGCATCACGCTCTCTGCCCTGGCCGTGCCGCAGGTGCTGATGGCCGCCAGCGCGGTGCCGCACGGCTGGGCCTGGGCCTGGTGGCTGCTGGCCGCGGTGTGCGGCCTGGCCACGGCCGTGCTGTGGTGGCCGGCGCTGCGCCTGCGCGCCCTCACGCCCGCGCCGGCAGCCGGCCCGGCTGCGGCCGCGGTGCCGTTTCGCTGGCGCCCGTTCGGCTTTGCGCTGGCGGGCTACGGCCTGTTCGGCGTTGGCTATATCGGCTACATGACCTTCGTGATTGCGTTGCTGCGCGAGCAGGGCGTGACGCCGGGCGCCGTCACCGGCTTTTATGCCCTGCTCGGGCTGGCAGTGGTGGCGTCGGCCCGGCTGTGGGCCGGCCTGCTGGACCGCTACCGTGGCGGGCAGGCGCTGGCCATCCTCAACACCTTGCTGGGCGTGGCCACGCTGCTGCCGGCACTGACCTCGGCCTGGGCCGTGGTGCTGGCGTCCGGCCTGCTGTTCGGCGCGGTGTTCCTGTCGGTGGTGGCGTCCACCACGGCGCTGGTGCGTCACAACCTGCCCACGGAGCAGTGGGCGGCCGGCATCAGTGCCTTCACCATCGTGTTTGCGGCCGGGCAGATCGTTGGCCCGACGGTGGTGGGCTGGATCGCCGACGGCCCGGGCGGCCTGAGCCGCGGCCTGGTGTTCTCGGCGCTGGCGCTCTGGCTCGGCGCCCTGCTGGCCTGGCGCCAGCGGCCGTTGCACGGCTGAGCCGGCCTGGGGTGCCGGTGCACAATGCCGGCATGAAACGCGTCGTCAAATGGATCGTCATCGTTTTCGTGTTGCTGCTCGTGCTGCTGGCCGTTGGTGTGCTCGCGCTGCAGCGCTGGATCGGGACCGACGATTTCCGTCAGCGGATTGAACAGCAGGCTGGCGCCGAACTCGGTGTGCCCCTGTCGCTCGGGGGCATCGAGGTGGCCTTGTGGCCCGTGCCGGCGGTGGCGGTGGAGCGCATCGCCGTGCAGACCAAGCCGGCGCTGACGGTGGAGCGTGTAGAAGTGCGGCCGTCCTGGGCCGACCTGTTGCAGGGCAAGGTGGCGCCGGCGACGCTGGTGGTGCGCCGCGCCGTGGTGCCGCAGCCGGGCATCGACGCCCTGCTGGCCGCCATGGACAAGGCCAAGCGCAAGGACCAAGACGAAGCCGGCACGCCGTGGCAGCTGCTGCCGCAGCGCACCGTGCTTGACGGCCTGACCTGGATCGACGCCAAGGGCGCGGCCATCACGCTGCAGGCCGAGGCGACGCTGGGCCCGGATGTCTGGCCGCTGCTGCTGCGTGCACAGATTCTGAAGGGCCGGCTGCAGGGCGCCACGCTGGACCTGCAGCGCGAGGCGCAGGCGCACGCCTGGGGCGTCAAGCTGCAGGTGGCCGGTGGCAGCATCAACGGCCGGCTGGAGCTGCAGCCGCCCAAGGAGGCGGGTGCAGAGTTCGTGCTCAAGGGCCAGCTCAAGACGGGTGACGTCGAGCTGTCGCGCCTCACGGCGCCTGAGCCGACGCCAGCCGCGCAGGCGGCGCAGCCCCTGAGCGGCCAGCTGGAGGCCAGCACGACCTTGAGCGCGCGCACGCGCAAGCCCGCCGCATTGGCCGAGGTGTTGCAGACCCAGTCGACCTTCACGGTGCGCAACGCGGTGGTGCACGGCATCGACCTGGCGAAGGCGGTGAAGACGGTGGGCATGAGCCGCGGCGGCCAGACGCCGTTGGACACGCTGGCCGGGCAGGTCAGCACGCGGGGCAAGGCGATCGAGCTCACGAATCTGGTGGCCAGCTCTGGCCTGCTCAGTGCCACCGGGCAGGTGAACGTCTCGCCCAGTCAGGCCTTGAGCGGGCGCATCAGCGTGGAGTTGGGCGGTGCGGTGGGTGTGCCGCTGGCCTTGGGCGGCACGGTCAGCGACCCGCAGGTGACGCTGACCACCGGCGCCAAGATCGGTGCGGCCATCGGCACCGTGCTCATGCCCGGGGTGGGCACCGGCACCGGTGCCAGCCTGGGCGACAAGGCCAGTGAAGGGCTGAAGAAGCTTTTTGGCAAATAGCCCTTGCCTGATGTGCGTTGGGTGCTACCAAAACAGTAGCAATCTCGGGCGCTGGCCTCAGGTCTTGTAGCTCGGGTCGAGGCGGTCGAGCTTGCGCAGCAGGGCCGGCCACGCCAGGTTGGCACCTTGCCCCGCAGTGGCGCTCTTCATCACACCGGCGATGCCCTGCAGGATCTGCGGCTGGATGTGGACCAGTTCGCCCCCGGCCTGCGCATCGAGCTGGATGCGGCAGGTGGCTTCAAAGATGTACATGTTGAGAAAGGCGTCGGGGATCGTCTTGCCCACTGTGAGCAGGCCGTGGTTGCGCAGCACCAGGTAGTTGGCACGGCCCAGGTCGGCCTGCAGGCGCGGCTTCTCGTCGTCGCGCAGCGCCACGCCTTCGTAGTCATGGTAGGCCAGCGAGCCGAGCACGAAGGTCGACTGTTGGCTGATGGGCAGGATGCCGCACTTTTGCGCGCTCACTGCCACGCCGGCGCGCGAGTGCGTGTGCAGCACGCAGCCGGCGTCGTCGCGCACGGCATGGACGGCGCTGTGGATCACAAAGCCGGCCGGGTTGACGGGGAAGGGCGAGTCGCTGAGCTTGTGGCAGTTCTGGTCGACCTTGACCAGGCTGGAGGCCGTGATCTCGTCGAACATCAGGCCGTAGGGGTTGATCAGGAAGTGGTGCTCCGGCCCCGGGATGCGGGCGCTGATGTGGGTGAACACCAGATCGCTCCAGCCGTAGTGGGCGACGAGGCGGTAGGCGGCGGCGAGGTCGCAGCGCAGCTGCCATTCGTCGGCGCTGACGACTTCCTTCAGGGAGGGGATGTGCATGTTGTCTCCTGGGCAAGCGGCGAGGCGTGAGCCGCTACTGTCCGCCAAGGCGACGCAAAGATCAATGCGGCTGCAGTCGCGTCTGGGACGCCGTCAGGCCCTGCTGGCGGAACTCGCTCGGGCTCATGCCGGTGTGCTCGCGAAACACGCGGCTGAAGTGCGAGGGGTTGTTGAAGCCCCAGGACAGGGCGATCTCGGTGATGGGGCGCGACTGCGCCATCGGGTGCAGCAGTTCTCGGATGCAGGCCTCCAGCCGCAGGTGCTGGATGTGGCTGGCCAGCGTCTGGGCCTCGTCGGCGAAGGCGTTGTAGAGATGGCGCTTGCTGCAGTTGAGGGCCACCGCAATGCGGTCCACCGTCAGGTCCGGGTCGCGCAGGTGCAGCGCCACGTAGCCGCGGATGCGGTCCTTCAGCGCCTCGCGCTGGGTGATCTGCGTTTCCTGGCCCGACAGCTCGATCAGCGACATGCGCACCAGCTGGGCGATGAGTTCGCCGGCGCCGCGCGCGGCATCGGCACTCATGTGCGGCAGCTCCTCGAAGGTGCTGCGCATGGTGGACAGGGCCACCCGCGCAATGCCGCTGGCGCCGCCGACCGGGCGTGCCATCAGGTTTTCCAGCCGCAGGCCGCGCTCGACCATCTGCGCCTTGGGCAACATGACGATCAGGTGTTCCACACGCTCGGGGTTGGCCACCGCGTAGCTGCCGGTAGTGTCGTAGATGGTCCAGGCGCCGGGGGCCACCCAGGCCTGGCGGCCCATCTGCTCGACGCCGGCGCGTCCTTTCATCGGCGCCACGATCTTGAGGTAGCCCTCGTCGCTCTTGCGCACCATGTCCGGCGTGCGGATGACGCGGTGGCGGTTGGCCTCCAGCTTGGTGAGCACCAGGTCACCGGCGCGCACGCTGGCCAGGTGGCCGTCGAAGTCGGTGTCGCCGTAGAGGTCGGACTCCAGGCCGCCGAAGTGCTTCCAGATCCACTCGCGCCAGATCGGCGCACGCTCGCGCGGCGCGAAATCGTCCGTCGAGACAGCGCTGGTGGCAGTCATGCGGATCCCCGGAGCGTGCGGCTTGCAGGCATGGTGCAAGGATTATGGGCGCGCGCACCAATTCCGCGGCGATGTGGGGTTACAGGGTAAACCCGGATGCCTGTGCGTGGAGCGTCAACTACTTTGTGCACGTTCAGCAAAGTCAGGGCCCGCAAGGCTGCCTAGCATTGCCTGCCCAATCCCGGAATGCACCTTCCACTGGAGACAACATGATTCAAAAAACCAAACGCACCCTGCTCAAGGGCGCTGCCGCCACCGTCGGCGCCGCCACCTTCGCCCCCCAGCTGCTGGCGCAAGCCAAGCCCGTGCGCATCGGCTATGCCATGGCCCGTACCGGCCCCTGGACCGGCGGTGCCCAGGTCAGCCAGGAGCCCAACTACCTGCTGTGGGCCGAGCAGCAGAACGCGGCCGGCGGCCTGGACGTCAAGGGCGTGAAGCGCCCCATCGAGCTCATCAGCTCCGACGACCGCAGCGATATCGAGACCTGCGTGCGCTCCTATGAAAAGCTCATGGGCAGCGACAAGGTCGATCTGGTGTTGCCGCCCTGGGGCTCGAACGCCAACTTCGCCGTTGCACCGCTGGCCAACCGCTATGGTTACCCCTTCCTGGCGCCCACGGCTTTGTCCAAGCGCCTGATCGAGATGAAGCTGCCGTACTTCTTCCTGTTGCTGCAGCAGCCCAAGCCCATGTGCGATGCGCTGGTCGACATGCTCAAGGCCAACGGCGTGAAGACGGTGGCCGTGATCTATGTGGACGACCTGTTCGGCCTGGAAAACTTCGCCGCACTCAAGGTGGCGCTGCAGGGCACCGGCATCCAGATGGTGGAAGACAAGAGCTACCCGGGCGGCGTCAAGGACCTGTCGCCGGTGCTGCGCTCCATCAAGGACAAGAACCCGGACGCCTTCATCGGCTTCACCTACCCGCCGGACACCATCCTGGCCAGCAAGCAGGCCAAGGAGATCGGCTTCAATCCGAAGTACTTCTACGCCTCCGTCGGCACGGCCTTCCAGCTGTACCGCAACGTCATGACGCCGGCCGGCGCCGAGGGCGTGCTGGGCATGGGCTCCTGGAACGGCAAGACCAGCCCCGGTGCCAAGGCCTACTTCGACGCGCACACCAAGAAGTTCGGTGGCAAGGAGCCGGACCGCTGGGCCAGCGGCGCCACCTGGGCCGGCCTGGAAATCCTGACCAACGCCGTCAAGGCGCATGGCCTGGACCGCAAGGCCATCCGCGACTATGTGGCCAACACCACCCACAAGACCATCCTGGGCGACATCAAGTTCGTCGGCAGCGAGAACGTGGGCACCCCCGGCACCGTCGGCCAATGGCAGAAGGGTGAGTTCGAGGTGGTGTGGCCGCAGAAGGTCGCCACGGCCAAGCTGATCGCCAAACCCGCGTGGTGAAGCCCCCCTGAGGCGGCCCTGAGGCCGCCTTCCCCCCAGGGGGACGCCGCCAGCGGCCCGGCCGAGCCGGTTCCGCGGCGGCCCTGGTCAAAGCCCGGGTGTTCATCGCCCGGCTTTTCTCTTCCCCCGTCTTGCTCCTGTTCTCATGTCTATCACTGCCTGGATCGAATTGATCGCCTCCGGTCTGATCACCGGGGGTATCTATGCGCTGGTCGCGCTGGGGTTGAACCTCCAGTACGGCCTGATGCGCATCCTCAACATTGCCCACGGGGAATTCCTCATGGTGGGCGCCTACCTGACCTGGCTGGTGCAGACCAGCTTTGGCATCTCGCCGCTGCTCATGGTGCCGGTCGCCTTCCTCGTGCTGATGGCGCTGGGTGTCGTGGTGCACTTCCTGTGCTTCCGTCGCCTGACCGCCACCTCGCCCAATCTCGATGTCTTCGAGGCACGCGGCCTGATGGTGGCCTTTGGCCTGATGTTCCTGGTGCAGAACTTCGTGTCCTGGATGTGGGGCGGCGACCTGCGCGGCTACGACTACCTCACCGAGCCGGTGAAGTTCGGCGCGATGCAGTTCGCGGCCAACAAGCTGCTGGTGTTCTTCCTGGCGCTGGTGTTTGCCGGCGCGCTCATCGTGCTGATGCGCATGACGCTGCTGGGCAAGGGCGTACGCGCGCTCATGCAGTCGGCCATCGGGGCCCAGCTCATGGGCATCGACACCAAGCGCCTGCACCCGCTGATGTTCGGCATCGGTCTCGGTCTGTCCGGCATTGCCGGTGCGCTGCTGTCCATGGCCTACACCATCACACCCTACATGGGCCAGCCCTACACCGTGACGGCGCTGATCGTCATCACGCTGGGCGGCTTCGGCAGCATGGGCGGCGCGCTCATCGGCGGCTTGTTCCTCGGCGTGATCGAGGCGCTGGGCATGCATTTCACCAACCCCTCGCTCAAGGCCCTGCTGTCCTACGCGGTGTTCATCGCCGTGCTGCTGTTGCGTCCCGAAGGCCTGTTCACCCGCAAGTCGCGTAAAGCATGAATTCCCGTCAAATCCTCATCCGCGACGTGCTCGTGCTGCTGGCCTTTGCCGGCTGGGCCCTGGCCCTGCCGCATTACGCCAGCGAGTTCGTCACCTCCATGGCGCTGACCTGCCTGATGTATGTGGCCCTGTCTTCCAGCTGGGGCCTGTTCTGCGGCAGCACACGCTACCTGTCGCTGGCCACCTCGGCCTTCTTCGGCATCGGTGCCTACACCACCGCCATCCTGCTGGGCCCCTTCGGCTGGGTCGAGACCATTGCCATCGGCGCCGGCATTGCGGTGGTGGTGGCCATCGTCATGGGCGCGGCCGTGTTGCACCTGCGCGGTACCTACTTTGCCGTGCTGACCTTCGGCATGACCGAGCTCATCCTGCATGCGGTGACCTACTTCGAGAAGTCGGTCACCGGCACCGTGGGCCGCGTGCTGACCGTGGTGCCGGAGAACAACGTCATCTACCTCACCGTGCTGGCGCTGGCCGTGCTGGCGGTGGCGGTGTCGATCTGGGTGCGCCGCACGCGCTTCGGCCTGGCGCTCATGGGCATCGGCGCCGATGAGCAGCGCGCCCAGACCCTGGGCGTGAACACGCGCCTGGTGAAGATTGCCGGCTTTGCGCTCACCGCCGCCTTTGCCGGCGCGGTGGGGGCGGCCATGGCGGTGCGCTGGACCTACATCGACCCGCACACCGTGTTCAACCCCTTCATCGGCTTCCAGACCGTGCTGATCACGCTGATCGGCGGGGTGCTCACGCTGTGGGGCCCGCTGCTGGCGGCCATCATCTTCAGCGTGCTGGCCGAGTCGCTGCGCCTGCAGTTCCCGCAGATCTACCTGATGTCGCTGGGTCTGCTGCTGATCCTGTGCGTGCTCTACCTGCCGGGTGGCCTGGCCTCGCTGCGTTGGGCCACCTTCAAGGGTTGGTGGACCGACACGCGGGAGTGGGCCAAGGACCTGAAGCGCGAGCTCAGCGGCGAGAAGGAACGCGAGAAGCAGCGCGCCAAGCGCCGCGAGAAGGAGAGTCACTTTGTCTGAGCACGCAATCCCCTTGCTGGAGGCGCACAACGTGACCGTGCGCTTCGGTGGTCTGGTGGCCGTGGATGCGGTGAGTGCCAATTTCACGCCCGGCGAACTGGTGGGCATCATCGGCCCCAACGGTGCCGGCAAGACCACGTTTTTCAATGCCATCTCGGGCGTGCTCGCGCCCACCTCCGGCCGCTTGGCGGCGCACGGCCGCAACCTCACCGGGCGTGGCCCGCACCGTTTTGCCGCGCATGGCGTGGCGCGCACCTTCCAGACGCCGCGCGTGTTTGCCGACATGCCGGTGGCCGCCAACATCGAGTTCGGCCTCAAGTTCGCCGGCAAGCGCCGGCGCAAGTACCTCTTCTGGGGCGACGAGGTGGACGTGCCCTGGGCCCTGCGTGATGCCACCAGCATCCTGGCGCTGATCGGCCTGTCCGACCAGGCGGCCTTGCCGGCGTCGGCCATCACGCCTTCGCAGCAGCGCCTGCTGGAGATCGGCATGGCGCTGGCCACGCGGCCCAAGCTGCTGTTGCTCGACGAAGTGGCCGCCGGCCTGACCGAGGCCGAGGTGGAGGAGATGGCCCGCCTGATCCGCCGCCTGCGCGATGAGCTGGACCTGACCGTGATCTGGATCGAGCACGCCGTGACCACGTTGCTGCGCCATGTGGAGCGCGTCATCGTGTTGCACCAGGGCCGCAAGATTGCCGATGACACGCCGCACAACGTGGTGCGCAACCCGGAGGTGATCGAGGCCTACCTGGGCGACGAGATGGCCGAGCCCGGCAGCGAGCCGCAGGACGAGGAGGTGGCCGCATGATGTGGTACCGCGATACCCCTTTCGTGCTGGGTGACCAGCAGCGCGCGCACCTGCAGGTGCGGGGTCTGAGTGCCGGTTACGGCGCCTTCCTGGTGCTGCGTGACCTGCGCTTCGAGGTCAAGCCCGGCCTGACCGTGATTCTCGGCCCCAACGGCGCCGGCAAGACCACGCTGCTCAAGGCGCTGATGGGCCTGATCCCGCGCAGCGGCATGGTGCTGCTCAACGGCGACGACCTGCCCGAGAAGACGCACGAGATCGTGCAGGGCGGCGTCACGCTGGTGGCTGAAGGGCGCCAGCTCTTCCCGCAGATGACGGTGCTGGAGAACCTGGAGCTGGGCGGCTGGCTGGTCAATAAGGCAGAACGCACCCGCCGCATCGAACAGGTGATGGCCGATTTCCCCAAGCTGCGCGAGCGCGCCGGCCAGCTGGCCGGCACCATGAGCGGCGGCGAGCAGCAGATGGTGGCGGTGGCGCGCGCCATGATGAGCCAGCCGCGCCTGCTGATGCTGGACGAGCCTTCGCTCGGTCTGGCGCCGCGCATGGTGGACGAGCTGCTGGGCATCGCCCGCCGCATTGCCGACGCCGGCACCACCGTGCTGATGGTGGAGCAGAACGTGAAGAAGGCGCTGGCCGTGGCCGACCGCGGCTACGTGCTGGAGCGCGGCGTGCTGGTGGCCAGCGGCCCGGCCAAGCTGCTGGCGCGCTCCAACGTCGTGCGTGAGGCCTACCTCGGCGCCGACGCCGCCGACAAGACCACCGCGGCCGATGCCGTGCATCGCCGCAAGAAGACCGCCCCTGTTTAACGAACCGATTCAGTCAAGGAGAAAACCATGTCCGACATGTCCATGCTCATCAACGGCCTCAAGGTGACGGCCGAGCGCGGTGCCACCTTCGAGCGCCGCAATCCCCTGGATGGCACCGTGGCCACCCGTGCGCCGGCCGCCTCGCCGGCCGACGCGGTGATGGCCTGCGATGCCGCGGCCGAAGCCTTCAAGACCTGGAGCCAGACCGGCCCGACCGAGCGCCGCATGCTGCTGCTGAAAGCGGCCGACGCGCTGGAGGCCAAGACGCCGCAGTTCATCGAGGCCGTGGGCGCCGAGACCGGCGGCACCGCCATGTGGGCCGGCTTCAACTGCATGCTGGCCGCCGGCATGCTGCGCGAGGCTGCGGCGCTGACCACCCAGGTGGCCGGCGAGGTGATTCCGTCCGACGTGCCGGGCTCGCTCGCCATGGGCGTGCGCCAGCCCGCCGGCGTGGTGCTGGGCATCGCGCCCTGGAACGCGCCCATCATCCTGGGCGTGCGTGCGATTGCCACGCCGCTGGCCTGTGGCAACACCGTCATCCTCAAGGGTTCGGAGAACTGCCCGCGCACGCACCAGCTCATCATCGAGTCTCTGCAGGATGCCGGTTTCCCGCCCGGCGTGGTGAACTACATCACCAACGCCCCGGCGGATGCCGGCGCCGTGGTGGAAGCCATGGTGGCCCACCCGGCGGTGCGCCGCGTGAACTTCACCGGCTCCACCAAGGTCGGCAAGATCATTGCCATGACCTGCGCCAAGTACCTCAAGCCGGTGGTGCTGGAGCTCGGTGGCAAGGCGCCGATGGTCATCCTCGACGACGCGGACATCGACGACGCGGTGAATGGCGCCGCCTTCGGCTGTTTCGCCAACAGCGGCCAGATCTGCATGTCGACCGAGCGCATCATCGTCGACAGCAAGATTGCTGACGAGTTCGTCAAGCGCTTTGTCAACAAGGCCAAGAACCTGCCGCTGGGCGACCCGCGCAAGCCCGAGCCGGTGGTGCTGGGCTCGGTGATCGGCATGAGCACGGTGGAGCATTGCAACGCGCTGATCGACGATGCGCTGGCCAAGGGCGCCAAGCTGGTCTGCGGCGAGAAGGCCACCAGCACGCTGATGCCGGCCACCATCCTCGACCACGTGACCCCGGCCATGAAGATCTACCACGAGGAGACCTTCGGCCCGGTCAAGTGCATCGTGCGCGTCAACGGCGTGGAAGAAGCGGTGGCTTGCGCGAACGACAACGAGTACGGCCTGTCGGCTGCCGTGTTCGGTGGCGACATCGCGCGTGCCTTCAACGTGGCCCGCCGCATCGACTCCGGCATCTGCCACGTCAACGGCCCCACGGTCCACGACGAGGCGCAGATGCCCTTCGGCGGCGTCAAGGGCTCGGGCATCGGCCGCTTCGGCGGCAAGGCCGGCATTGCCGAGTTCACCGAGTTGCGCTGGATCACCATGCAGACCATGCCGCGCCACTACCCCTTCTGAGGGTGACACTGGGGCGGCGGCCTGCGGGCTCGTCGCTCAGGCGGCGCGGTAGACGCGGGCGGCATTCTTGCCGTCCTTTTTCACCTGGTACATGGCCTGGTCGGCGTGCTCGCTGAGCTCGTCGGCCGAGACACCGTGCTGCGGGTAGACCGCGATGCCGATGCTGAGCGACACGTGGCCTTCCCCGCCGTCGGGCAGCGGGATCGGGCGCCGGACTTCGGCATTGAACTTCTCGGCCAGTTGCAGCGCGGCCTGTTCGTCGTGCACGTCCTGCAGCAGCACCACGAACTCGTCGCCGCCGATGCGCGCCAGTGTGTCCGAGGCCCGGATGCAACGCTGGATGCGCCGCGCCACCGTCTGCAGCACCGCGTCGCCGGCCTCGTGGCCGTGGTCGTCATTGACGCGTTTGAAGCCGTCCAGGTCCATGTACATCAGGGCCAGCCGGGTGTGCTCGCGCACGGCCAGCTGCAGGGCCTGTGCCAGTCGGTCGCCGAGCAGGGCGCGGTTGGGCAGGTCGGTCAGCGGGTCGTGGTGCGCGCCATGTTTGTAGATCTCTTCCTGCTGCTTGTGCTGGCTGATGTCCTGGTGCGTGCCGTACATCATCAGCGGTTTGCCATCGGGCGTGCGGCTGGCCACCATGCCGCGGTCCTGCACCCAGACCCAGTGCCCGTCCTTGTGGCGCATCCGTACTTCGCAGTCGTAGTACGCCAGCTCACCGCTGAAGTGCTGCTGCAGCATCTGCTCGGACCGCATCAGATCGTCCGGGTGCGTCAGCCGCGCCCAGGTGGCAATCGAGATCGGTGCCAGTTCGGCCAGCTCATAGCCGAGCAGGTGGGCCCACTCGTCGTTGAAGGTGGTTTCGCCGGTCTGCACATTCCATTCCCAGGTGCCGACCCGCGTACCTTCGAGGATGGCGGCCAGCCGGGCATGCTCCACCACCAGCGCCTGGTTGAGGCGCCGGGCGGTCTGCTCGGCGCGCTGGCGTGCCGACACCAGCGCCCACACCAGCGCCGCCAGCACCAGGCTGAGCAACGCCGCACCGCTGCCCACCACCAGCGGCAGCCGATGGTCCAGTTGGGAGAGCAGAAGGTCGGAGGCGCGGATTTGCAACGTCCAGGTACGGCCCATCAGGGCCAGCGTGTGCACGGTTTCGTGGCGATGGCGTTTGTCGTCCGAGCCCGACTGCATGGTGTACATCAGGCTGGCGGGGGTCATCTGGGCGCCGTCGTAGATGTCGAGCAGCAGATCGCCCGCCTGGTCACCCAGCAGCGCGTTCATGAAGTCGTTCATGCGGAACGGTGCATAGACCCAGCCCACCAGTTGCTGCTGCCGTTCTTCCGCGGTGGTGATTGGGCGCCCGGTCCGGTAGATCGGGAAGTAGATCAGGAAGCCGGCCTGTTCGTTGATGCCGTTCTCCTGCACCAGCCGCACCTTGCCGGACAGGCTCATCTCGCCGCTCTCGGCGGCCCGGTCCATGGCTTCACGGCGCACGGCATCGGAATACATGTCGTAGCCGATGGCGCGCAGGTTGCGGCCCAGCTCCGGTTCGAGCAGCACGATGGCGGTGTAGATCGACCGCGGCCCCGGGGGGTAGACGCTGTAGGTCGGATGCCCCTGTTTTCGCATCGCGTGCTCGTGCGCGCTCAACTCCTCCGGGCGCAGCCGCTGCACATAGCCGACGCCCTGGATGCCGGTGTACTGGGTGCCGATGCCTTGCAGATGCACGAACTGCCGGAACTGCGTCGGGCTGACGGAGGCCTCGGTCCGGTACAACGCGGCCGCGCCGCGCAGCAGTTGCTCGTAGGTGCCGATGCGCGACTCGAGCAAGCTCGTGATCTTGCGCACCTCGCTTTGGAAGAAGGCCCGATGCTGTTGTTCCTGTTGCTCAGCGGTGCGGACGTAGAGCAGGGCGCTCAGCGCCCAACCCAGCAGCAGCACCAGTGCCGGCAATGCGCGCCACAGCGGCGCCATGGTGGGCAGGTCGATCTGGGGCGGGCTTTGCTGCATGGACCGGTCGTGTTGTGGGTGATTTTTGCAGTTTTGCACCCTGTGCCGGTTTTCTCCTTGAGCCAGGTCAATTTGGCCGGGTGGCCTGCTCCAGTTGTTGCAGGAATGCCATGGCCTGTTCGGCGCTGCTGCCGCACATGGCGGGTGAGGGGGCCAGGCTGGCGCAGACGGCAGGGCGCTCCGGCCGACCGAAGATCCGGCAGCGGTTCATGTCGTCCAGCTGCACGCAGCGCACACCTGCCGGCTTGCCGCCAGGCATGCCGGGAATCGGGCTGGAAATGGACGGTGCGATGCAGCAGGCGGCACAGCCGGGGCGGCAATCCATGGGTTGCTATTGATTTTGTAGCTGTCTGCGCCCGTGGGATGGGGCAGGGAAGGGGATTTAATACCCCGATTGTCGCGCAAATCGGTGCTGGCGGCTAAAATTGCGGGTTCTGTCCCTCGCGTCGGGCCCTTGTCGGGCCGCTCCCTGCACCATGTTGTACCCCCAAGAATTCGACGTCATCGTTGTCGGCGGCGGCCATGCCGGTACCGAAGCCGCGCTCGCAGCCGCCCGCATGGGCTGCAAGACCCTGCTGCTGACGCACAACATCGAGACCCTGGGCCAGATGAGCTGCAACCCCTCCATCGGTGGCATCGGCAAGGGCCATCTGGTGAAGGAGGTCGACGCCCTCGGTGGCGCCATGGCCATTGCCACCGACGAGGCCGGTATCCAGTTCCGCATCCTCAACAGCTCCAAGGGCCCGGCCGTGCGCGCCACCCGCGCCCAGGCCGACCGCATCCTCTACAAGGCTGCCATCCGCCGCCGCCTGGAGAACCAGCCCAACCTGTGGCTGTTCCAGCAGGCGGTCGACGACCTGATGGTGGAGGGCGACCGGGTGGTCGGTGCGGTGACGCAGGTCGGCATCCAGTTCCGTAGTCGCACCGTGGTGCTGACCGCGGGCACCTTCCTCGACGGCAAGATCCACGTCGGCCTGAACAACTACGCCGCCGGCCGTGCCGGCGACCCGCCGGCGGTCAGCCTGTCGCACCGGCTGAAGGAGCTGCAGCTGCCGCAGGGGCGCCTGAAGACCGGCACCCCGCCGCGCATCGACGGCCGCAGCATCGATTTTTCGCAGTGCACTGAGCAGCCCGGCGATGGCATG
>JAYRLJ010000402.1:0-2690 GCA_041905305.1 Hylemonella sp.
GGGTCTGCCAGCAGGGTGGGCCACACCTCGGTCTCCATCAGCAGGCCAAGGCGCGGGCGCCAGTGGGCGTAGAAGCGCCGCACCGCGCCCGGCGTATCCAGGGGCAGCCAGCACTGGGCGTCGCCCTCCCGGAGCAGCGCCCTGCCCGCTTCGCGCCCGGTGGCGGTGGTGTGGGTCAGCAACAGGCGAAGGTGGGGCTCGCGCCGACGCAGCGCTTCAATGAGCGGCTGTGCGGCACGGGTCTCGCCCAGGGACACCGCGTGCAGCCAGACCCAGCCTCCCTGCCCCGCCGCGCCCCGGTAAAAGCCCAAGCGCTCGGCCATTGCCGCGCGGTAGCCCGGTTCCACCCGGCCGCGCCACCACCAGCGCGCCAGCAGCAGCGTCGCGGCCAGGCGCATCGCGCCGCCCCAAAGCCAGCGCGCGGCGCGCTCGTGCATCGGCTCAGTGTCCGGCCTGGAAGGTCGCGTCCGGCTTGACCTTGAGCAACTCGCCCATGACCTCGGCCTGGATGCGATCCAGCGCTTCCTGCGTGTGGCCCTCGAAGCGCAGCACCAGCACCGGCGTGGTGTTGGACGCGCGGATCAGACCGAAGCCGTCCTTGTATTCGACGCGCAGGCCGTCGATGGTGATGACTTCCTTGGCGTTCGGGAATTTCGCCAGCTCGAGCAGCCGGGCGGTGATGGCGTGGTGCTCGCCCTCGGCGCAAGGCACATTGAGCTCGGGCGTGTTGACCGAATCCGGCAGGCTGTTCAGCAGCTTGCTGGGGTCCTTCTCGCGGCTCAGGATCTCGAGCATGCGCGCGGCGGTGTACATGCCATCGTCAAACCCGTACCAGCGCTCGGCAAAGAAGATGTGGCCGCTCAGCTCACCGGCGATCGGCGCGCCGGTCTCCTTCAGCTTGGCCTTGGCCAGCGAATGGCCGGTCTTCCACATTAGCGGGCGGCCGCCGTGCTTCCTGATCCAGGGGGCCAAACGCTGCGTGCACTTGACGTCGTAGATGATCTCGGCGCCGGGCACGCGGCTGAGCACGTCCTTGACCAGCAGCATGTACTGGCGGTCCGGCATGATGACCTTGCCGTCCTTGGTGACGATGCCGAGGCGGTCGCCGTCACCATCGAAGGCCAGGCCGAGCTCGGCATCGCAGGCGTGGACGATCTTCTTCAGGTCTTCCAGGTTCTCCAGCTTGCTCGGGTCCGGGTGGTGATTCGGGAAGTCACCGTCCACTTTCGAATAGATGTCGATGACCTCGCAGCCCAGCGCGCGCAGGATGGCCGGCGCCGACGCGCCAGGGATGCCATTGCCGCTGTCCACCACCACCTTCATCGGGCGCGCGAGCTTGCAGTCGCTGACGATGCGCTGCAGGTACTCGGCCTGGATGTCCATCTGGCCGGCGCGGCCCTTGCCCTTGCTGTAGTCCTCGGCTTCGATGCGGCGGCGCAGGGCTTGGATTTCCTCGCCATAGACAGCATGGCCGGCCAGCACCATCTTGAAGCCGTTGTAGTCCTTGGGGTTGTGGCTGCCGGTGATCTGGATGCAGCTGTTGCAGCCATGGTTGCCGCGGGTGGCGGCCACGTAATAGGTCATCGGCGTCGTGACCATGCCGATGTCCACCACGTCCACGCCAGCGGCGCGCAGGCCGCGCATCAGCGCCGCGGCCAGCTTGGGGCCGGAGACCCGGCCATCACGCCCCACCACCACGGCCTTTTCCCCCTTGGCGCGCGCCTCGGTACCGAAGGCGCGGCCAATGTGCTCGGCCACTTTCTCGTCGAGGTTCTTGCCGACGATGCCGCGGATGTCATAGGCCTTGAAGATGGATGCGTCGACTTGCATGAGCGTGCCTGGGGGTCAAAAGGGGCGGGATTGTAGGAAGTGCCGGTTACCTGCAGGTACTCAGGTCGATGCCGTGAACAGATCGCCGAGCGACGGTTCGACCGGACCGGTGAGCGTGCCCACCAGCACCACGCTGAGATCATCCAAGCCAGCGGCCGCACCGTTCTCGACGAAGTAGATGTGGACCGCCGTGTTGGCAGCGTCGCCTCGCGCTCCGGTGGGGTCGGCTGTCACAAAGACCACGCAGCGTGCCCCATCGGCCAGCACGAACTTGCCGGCTGCCGCGCTGGTAGCGAAATCGGCGCCGGACAGCAGGGCCTGGGCCTTGTTGAAGATGAACTCGGCCGTGCTGGCCACGCCCGCCAGCGTGCCGCCGGTGGCACCGTTGAGTGCCGGACTGGCGGCGGCGATTGCGGCGCCGGCAAAGGCACTGAAGTCCAGCTTGTCAGAACCGACGGTGAAATTCAGCAGGGTGTCGCGCCCGTTCGCCGCGGCCGAGGCTTCGAACACGAAGCGGTCCACACCGCCGTTGCCGCCATTGACATTCACGCCGGCGGACAGCGCGAAATTGCCGCCGTCCGGGTCGGCACCGCTGTTGAGCACGAAGGTCACGGCATCATTGGTATTGAAGCCCGCCAGGAAGCTGAGCAGCACGGTGTCGCTGGCGCTGTCGTAACTGGCGCCGGTGAGGGTGCCGTTGCCGGGGCCGGCATTGATGGCGGCCAGATTGGCATTGATCAACGCCGCCATCGCGGTCCCGATGGTGTCGGTGCTGGCACCGTCAACCACGGCGCCATTGCCATCGCCATAGCTCGTATCGGCCACCGCCGCTTCGGTCAACGTCAACGCGGTGCCGTCGA
>JAYRLJ010000403.1:0-2689 GCA_041905305.1 Hylemonella sp.
GTCCCGGCTGAAGAAGTCAAGAAGCTCGACGGCGAGTTCAAGAAGGCCGTGGCCGAAGCCCTCAAGGCCCACGGCTACCCCGCCAAGGCCGACATGGCCAAGGTGGACAAGGTGATGGTCATTGCCATCCTGACCTACCTCGTGATCCTGGTGACCATGGTGTACGGCCCGATTGCCGCCATGCTGGTGGAAATGTTCCCGACCCGCATCCGCTACACCTCCATGTCGCTGCCCTACCATATCGGCAACGGCTGGTTCGGCGGCCTGCTGCCCACCACGGCCTTCGCCATCGTGGCGCAGACCGGCAACATGTACAACGGCCTCTGGTACCCGATCATCATCGCCGGCATGACCTTCATCATCGGCACGCTGTTCGTCAAGGAAACCAAGGACGTCGACATCTACGCGCACGACTGATCTCGTGTGCCATGAATCCCCTGGCCCGGTTCGCCGGGCCGGGGTGATGGACAGGCCCTCCTGACGAGGGCCGTTTTTTTTAAAGGAAGAAAATCATGTGGAAAATCATCATCGGCTTCATCATCTTTGCCGTTCTCGCCATGTTCGTCATCATGAAGGGCGGTGACTCGCTGGACATGGGCGGCGAGAAGCATGGTGCTGATGCGGTGCATGCCCCGGAGGCACCGGCTTCGGCCCCGGCCGCCGCGGCACCGGCTGCAGCACCTGCTGCCCCGGCCGCCAGCGAAGCCAAGTAAGCAGATGGTGAACTGAGGAGACAACGACGGCCGCATAGGCCGCGCACCATCATGAAATACACCAAGACGGAAGCCGGACAGCTGGCGTTCAAGCAGCGTTCCCCGCTGCTGTCGGCACGCCAGCGTTCGGCCTTCATCCTGTTCGACGGGGCCAAGACCTTGGAACAGGTGCTGGCCGCCACAGCCGGCCTGGGCGTCACGCAGGTCGACGTGGAGCACATGCTGCAGCATGGTTTGCTGGCGGCACCCCAGCCTGCGACGGTGCCTGAGCCGGCCGTGAGCCAACGTACTCCGCAGCAACGCTATGCGGAGGCCTACCCGATCGCTACCCGCCTCACGGCCTCGCTCGGTTTGCGCGGCTTCAAACTCAACCTGGCGGTGGAGGCTGCCAAGGGTCTGGACGATCTGCTGGCGTTGCTGCCGAAGATCGAGGAAGCCCTGGGCGCCCAGGCTTGCCAGCCTCTGGCACAGGCGCTCAAGGACTGACGCGCTTCCCGCCGTTCAGCGGCGGAAGCGGCCGTCGGACGTGATGATGGCCAGATCGGCGAAGTCCAGGCCGGTGTGATCCTTGGGGCTGTAGCTGACTTCCAGCCCGCCCAGGTCGAACTTGCCCATGCCTTCGAGCGCCGCCTGGATCTTGTCGCGCGCCGGCTTGCCGTTGGTGCGGCGCAGCGCCTCCACCAGCACCTTGGCCGCAGCAAAACCTTCCAGCATGGCGGGGCTGACTTCCGCGATGTCCTGGGCGCGGGCCATGTCGCTCGCTTCCTTGACCATGGCGTAGCTCAGCGATTGCGGGAAGACCTGCGAGACGATGACGCCGCGCGCGTGCTCCCCGAGGGTCTTGATGAAGCCGCCCGAGGCGTTGTTCGACAGCGTGACGACCTGGCAGTTGCTGCCGGCCGCACGGTAAGCCTTGATGGCATCCACCACGGCCTGCCCGGACGCGATCATCACGACCGCTTGCGCGCCAGACTTCGCGACGATCGGCGCGATCTTGGAAAAGTCGGGCTTGGCCCGGTCGAACTTCTCCAGCGCCACCGCCGTGAGCTTGGCGCCCGCCAGACCTCTTTGCGCGCCCGCCAGTCCGTCTTCACCAAAGCTGTCATCGACATAGACCACCGCAATCCGGTTCATGCCGATGGTGGCCAGATGCGTGACGGCCTTCTCGGCCTCGCGCTGGTAGGTGGCGCGCACGTTGAAGATGTGCTTGCGCACCGGCTGGTGCAGCGTCATGGCGCCGGTGGACGGGGCAATTAGGGGGACGCCGTGCTTGTCAAGCAGCGGCAGCATGGCTTCGGTGTGCGGGGTGCCGCGCGTGAGGAACATGGCCGCCACGTTCTTGTCCTCGATCAGGACGCGGGCGTTCTCGGCCGCCAGCCTGGGGTCGAACTTGTCGTCCAGCGAGAGCAACTCGATCTTCTGGCCACCGATGCCACCCTTGGCATTGACGGCATCGAGGTACAGCTTGGCACCGGCGGTGGTTTCCTTCACGCCGGCGGCCACCGGGCCGCTGAAACCGGCAGTCTGGCCGATCAGGATCTGCGCGTGCAGCGTGGTGCAGGCCCACAACAACAGGCCGGCGGCCAGCGTCTTGCTCTTCCCCATGGTGTCGGGTCTCCGTATTGCTGAATCGACGAATTGTGGAGTTTAAGGGCCGGTCGAGGGGTTTCCGGCTGTAACAGAACCGTCATGTCCCTGCGCCTGCCGGCCACCGCATGACTGCCTAGAATGTTTGGCCTGACCAGGAAAGAGCAGCCATGACCCAGGGGACCATCCGCATCCGCGGCGCACGCCAGCACAACCTCAAGAACCTCGATCTCGACATTCGCACCGGCGAGCTCACGGTGGTCACCGGACCCAGTGGCTCCGGCAAGTCCAGCCTGGTGTTCGACACGCTCTATGCGGAGGGCCAGCGTCGCTACGTCGAGACGTTCAGCGCCTATGCGCGCCAGTTCCTCGACCGCATGGACAAGCCG
>JAYRLJ010000404.1:0-2686 GCA_041905305.1 Hylemonella sp.
GTCAGGCCGAACTTCTCGGCCTCGATCATGGTGGCCATCATGCCGGCGATGCCGACGCGGTTGGCCACGAAGTTGGGCGTGTCATGCGCACGCACCACGCCCTTGCCGACGCTGGTCGTGACGAAGGCTTCGAGCTGGTCGAGGATCTCGGGGCGCGTGGTGGGCGTGTTGATCAGCTCCACCAGGTACATGTAGCGCGGCGGGTTGAAGAAGTGGATGCCGCAGAAGCGCGGCTTGATTTCTTCGGGCAGCACCTCGCTGAGCTTGGTGATGCTCAGGCCCGAGGTGTTGGAAGCCACGATGGCGTGCGGGGCGATGAACGGCGCGATCTTGGTGTACAGATCCAGCTTCCAGTCCATGCGCTCGGCGATGGCCTCGATGATGAGGTCACAGCCCTTGAGCAGTTCCAGGTGCTCTTCGTAGTTCGCCTGCTGGATCAGCGCGGCCTCGGCCGCATCGCCCAGGGGCGCGGGCGTGAGCTTCTTCAGGCCTTCGACGGCCTTGGTGACGATGCCGTTCTTCGGGCCTTCCTTGGCCGGCAGGTCGAACAGCACCACGGGCACCTTGACGTTGACCAGATGGGCGGCAATCTGTGCCCCCATCACGCCGGCGCCTAGCACGGCCACTTTGCGAACTTGGAATCGACTCACGGGAATGCTCCTAGCGGAGGTTGGAGAACCCGGCGGCTGTGAACACCGGGTTCAAAAAAACGATTTGCAATAAGCGTGGAGATTCCGTAGCGAGCGGCGCCAGGATGGGTCGAGCAGCGCAGCCGTACTCCCGTACGGCGAGCAGCACAGGCCCGTCATGGCGTCGCGCAGTAGGAAGATCCATGCTTATTCGACGCGCTCCCAGACTTGGGTGCGATAGAAGAAGCCGACATAGCCGCGCACTTCCATGCGCTTGCCGCCGTCCACGGGCTTGAGGCGGGTCTTGTAGACCTTGCCCTTGGCGGAGTCGAGGATGGTGCCGCCACCCCAGACGTCGTCGTCCTTCTTGACGTCACGGATGATTTCCATGCCGACGATGGGCTTGTCCTTGCGATCGTCCTCGCACTTGTCGCACTTGGCGTCGGGCTTGGCATCGGCCGCCAGCAGCTTCTCGATATGGCCGCGCACCACGCCACCGCTTTCGGTGATGCGGACCAGGGCCTTGGGCTGCTTGGTCTCGTCGTCGATCGTCTTCCACACACCCACCGGGCTCATCTGCGCGTGCGCACCCAGAGCGAACAGACCGAGAACTGCAGCGGCGATCAGGGACTTCATGGCTTCTCCTGAGGGGCCCCGGTGACGCCGGGGCATTGAGGTTTAGAACAGGGCCTCGTCCATTTCCATCAGCGGCTTCAGGCCAGCGCGAGCGGTGCGGATCAGGCTCGCGGTCTCCGGCAGCAGCTTGGCGAAATAGAAGCGGGCCGTGGCGAGTTTTGCACGGTAGAAGGGGTCACCGGAACCCTCTTTTTCGAGCGCCACCTTGGCCATGCGGGCAAAGAAGTAAGCGAATGTCATGTGGCCCACGACACGCAGGTAGTCCACCGCCGCGGCGCCCACTTCGTCGGGGTTGCCGAAGGCCTTCATGCCGAGTTCCTGCGTCAGCTTGTTGACCTTGTCGCCCAGGTCGGCGAGCGGGTTGATGAACTCCTGCATCGCCTCGTTGGTGCCCTCCTCCTCGATGAAGGCAGCGATCTTCTTGCCGAACTTCTTCAGGGTGGCGCCGTTGTTGCCCAGCACCTTGCGGCCCAGCAGGTCGAGCGACTGGATGGTGTTGGTGCCCTCATAGATCATGTTGATGCGCGCATCGCGCACGAACTGCTCCATGCCCCACTCGTGGATGAAGCCGTGGCCGCCGTACACCTGCATGCAGTGGCTGGTGGCGATCCAGCCGTTGTCGGTGATGAAGGCCTTGATGATGGGCGTCAGCAGGGCCAGCTCAGCCTCGGCCTCCTTGCGCTCGTCCTCGTCGTCGCTGCTGATCGACTTGTCGGCCTGCAGCACGGTGTAGGCCTGCAGCGCACGGGCGCCTTCGGCGTAGGCACGGGCGGTCAGCAGCATCTTGCGCACATCGGGGTGCACGATGATCGGATCGGCCGGCTTGTCCGGGGCCTTGGGGCCGCTGAGCGAGCGCATCTGCAGGCGGTCCTTGGCGTAGGCCACGGCGTTCTGGTAGGCCACTTCGGTCAGACCCAGGCTCTGGTTGCCCACGCCCAGGCGGGCGGTGTTCATCATCACGAACATCGCCGCCAGGCCCTTGTTGGGCTCGCCCACCATCGTGCCGATGGCGCCGTCCAGCGTCATCTGGCAGGTGGAGTTGGCATGAATGCCCATCTTGTGTTCGAGGCCCGAGCAGAAGATGCCGTTGCGCTCACCCAGGGAGCCGTCGGCATTGACCTTGAACTTGGGCACGATGAAGAGCGAAATGCCCTTGCTGCCGGCCGGCGCGTCGGGCAGGCGGGCCAGCACCAGGTGCACGATGTTCTCGGCCAGGCCGTGCTCGCCGGCGCTGATGAAGATCTTCTGGCCGGTGATCTTGTAGCTGCCGTCGCCCAAGGGCTCGGCCTTGGTGCGCAGCAGGCCCAGGTCGGTGCCGCAGTGCGGTTCGGTCAGGCACATGGTGCCGGTCCACTGGCCGCTGGTGAGCTTGGGCAGGTAGAGCTTCTTCTGCTCGTCGGTGCCATGTGCGTGCAGGCACT
>JAYRLJ010000405.1:0-2674 GCA_041905305.1 Hylemonella sp.
GAACCGCGGCGGCAGCCGGTCAAGGATATTGGGCAATTGGGGGCGTCCAGAACGCCGCGCAATCCCCATAGATATGCTGATCCGCAGGAACTGCTTAAAGTTTAGGCAGCGCTGTTTTCCATGCTAAGAGTAGCGGTTTCCTCTGACCTCACCGCGGCGAACGAAAGTGGCAGACAACAGCCGGTCGGCTGTTCATACCACCATGGAATCCGACGCGGACGCAGCCACGAACACATGCGCCCGCCCCAAGGCCACAGGCGCATCCGGATCTTGCTGCCAGCAACGAATGCCGACCGCTGCGACGCGCCTGCCGACGCGATGCATCTCACAACGGGCGAACAAGTCCCCGGGCCCGGCCGAACTCAGGTAGTCGATCGAAAAGTCCACCAGCTTGGGTGGCCTGTCCTCGTCAAGAAGAACGTAGGTCGCGGTCAACGCGGCCACCTGCATGAGTGTCGCAACAACGCCGCCGTGGTAGGCCGGCAAGGTGACGTTACCGATCAATCGCGCCTCGAACGGAAGGTGCAACACCACTGTACCCGCCCCATCGACCTCGGCGGCGCGAATCCCGAGGTGGCGCGCATAGGGCAGCGCGGCCAGCGTCGACGTGATTCGCTCACGCGTGGTTTCGTCCACGCCCTCGCCCGACGCCTTGGTGTTCATGACCCCTGGCCTCCTGCAAACCTGGTGATGTCGGGCGCCTTGGCAGAACTCGAAGAGAGCATGAAAGTACCTACCGCGATGGCAGCCACCCGGCGCTGGTGGCCGCTTCGCAGCTCGCAGCGTGCGAAGGCGATGGATTTGGTCAAACGGTAGCACTCGGCCACGGCGAGCAGGTCGGCATCCATCGTGGCGGGTGCCAAGTGGTCGATGCGCATGTCCAGCGTGGCAATTGGCACGAAACGCCCCAGCGCACGAAACACCGCCAGGCCGCAGGCCGAGTCGGCAAGGCTGAACATCACGCCGGGGAAAAAGAAGCTTGCCGCCGGATCCCCTGCAAGAAAGTCTTGCGCGGGCAAACTCATGCGAGTCTTGCCGTCGGCGGCAAGATCTTCCAGGCGCATGCCGATATCGCGCCCATGCGGCATGTGCTGCGCGAACAGGCGCGCCAGCTCCTCGACGGACAAGACGGGATTCGGCGAGGCTGTCACGTCGTGCAGGCTCCAGTGGAACGAGTTTGAGTGCCAGCTGCCGGGCTACATCGATGGGGGCGGTCGGCGGCCGCAGCGGTCCCCCGGCTGGGTTCCGATCGCGCGAGCCCGCGAGCGCCTCGTCGCTCAAATCGCGACGCAATGAATTCTTCCCGGCAGCCAGCCACAGCATCGCCTTGGCTTTCCAGTCGTTCCGAATCAGGCATCACGCAGACGGTTCCTTGCCGAGCCCATTGATGGCCGCGCTGATGTCGTTGCAGAACACGCCGTAGTCGCCTTCGCCAAATGCCAACGTGCAAGATAGGCGAGTTTGCAGGTGGGAACGACAATCGCGCGCCAGATTTGAGCACGCCCCAGGTATTGTCCAGAGTTCGCTGGGAAAGCGCAACCTCGACAGGCGGCGCCTCCATTTCCAGCGCGTCATACAGCACCTTGCCTCCGCCCTGGTCACGCAGTATCTGCAGGACTTGGCGTTGGCACTCCACACAGAGAGCTTCAGTCGCCATACCGCGCAGCCGCGCAAGGACCAACTCGCCCACTGGCTCGACCCACAACTGATTACCCATCCGAGTTCCCGGAAAGAGTTCATTATCGAACATAGGCTCCTGCTTTGTATTCAGGGTAACGAACAAGGGCCGGGGATCGCCCGGGGTGAATCCGCATATCCATAGGCGACCACGGCGGTTTATTTTACGGGCTGTCGTCGTCAAGCGGGGGGACTTTGCCTGAATCCCCGTCATCGTCTTCGAGCTTGCCCGGTCGCTGCAGGTACGCGTCGCGGATAAAGATGTATTTGTCCAGCGCCATCGTATCGAGCAGTTCTGCCCCGCGCAGCAAGTTAGAGCGCTCATCAATGGCTTGCAGGCCGTACAGCGCCCATTGGCTCTGGCTGTCGCTGACAAGCAGCGCCGGTGAAATCCTTCGATCCAAAGGCAAGGCGAATGAGTCGCGCAGCGAAGACGGCCCCAACAGCGGCCAGACGATGTAGGGGCCGTTGCAGATAATTTTCCGATTTGACTAATTCGGGATTAATCGCCGGCTGCGACTCGTGGCCGATGGTGAGGTCGATGTGGGGCGGCTCTATGGCGGTTACCGTGTCAATCTGCACGGAAAACAACATCGCCTAAAAATCAGGCAACTCGTAAGCTGTTGATTTATATGGAGGCGACACCTCCTAACCGCTACAAATAGCACGAGAAACAGCGCTGCCCGAAATTTCAGCAGCTCCCAGAAACCCTTGCAGCACGGCTCCCGACGCCCCGCCTGACCATGCCGCAGGTGGGTGGCTGGGACGCCTCAGGACGGCTCTCGTCCCAAGTCAGCCGCCCGCTGCGCGCCGCTTCGCCAACGGCTGCAAGAGCGCATCGGCGTAGCGTTCGATGCCAAAGGAGATCAGGCCCCGGAAATTCACGTTGCCGAAGTGCACCGGCCCCATGCGGCGGATCCAGGCATCCTCGATCGGGTGCTTGGCTTTTCGCCAGCCGTCCACCACGGCCTGCATCTTGAGGGTGTTCCAAGCGATG
>JAYRLJ010000406.1:0-2669 GCA_041905305.1 Hylemonella sp.
AGGTCCACCGTGTCACGCTCGCGGCCGAAGTCCAGCAAGGGGATGAGGCGCTTGTAGAACAGGAAGCGCTTCTCGATGTCGGTGTTGCCGTAGTCGAATATCTGGCTTAGAAAGGCGTAGAGGCGCACGTAGGCGCCCATGTCGTTCTTGAACAGCAGCAGCGCATCCAGTTGGTCCTTGGCTGCCTTGGCGCCCACGTCGTCGTGCTTCTCCTCGGCGGCGGCGAGTTGCTGCTGCGCCGCCTTGTAGCGCTTGAGCAGACGGTCCGCTACGGGGGCGATGGCGGCATCCAACGCCTTCTGAGTGCCGCTCGGGTCCAGGTCCACCTTCGCAACGCGGTCCACCTCGTAGTCGTCGTAGCAGCCCGAGGCATCGAGCTTGGCACGCAGGTCATAGACCTGGTGCGGGTCGGTCACCGCCTCCAGCTCGGCAGTTTCGTAGTAAGTCTTGAAGGCCTTGAGGACTTCCACCGGGTCGTTCACGAAGTCCAGCACGTAGGTCGTGTCCTTGCCCGGATAAGCGCGGTTCAGGCGTGACAGCGTCTGCACGGCCTGAATGCCGCCCAGCATCTTGTCCACGTACATGCCGCACAGCAGCGGCTGGTCAAAGCCGGTCTGGAACTTGTTGGCCACCAGTAGCAGGTGGTAGTCGGTCCCCTTGAACACTTCGCGGATGTCGCGACCACGCAGCCCGGGGTTTAGCAGGTCGCTGGTTTCGGTGACGGCGTCCGGAAAGCTCTCACTGTCGTGCACCTCGCCTGAGAACGCCACCAGCACGCCTAGCGCGTAGTTCTGCCGGGCGATGTAGGCACGGATGGCCTTCTGCCAGCGCACGGCCTCCTTGCGGCTGCCGACGACTACCATCGCCTTTGCCTTGCCTTCCAGCAAGGGCTGAACGTTCTCGCGGAAGTGCTCGACGACGATTTGCACCTTGCTGGCGATGTTGTAGGGGTGCAACCGCACCCACTGCATCAGGCCCTTCATCGCAGTGCTGCGCTCGACCTGTTTGTCGTCCCACTCCTGCCCGTCGTGGGCCAGCTTGAACGCGAGTTTGTAGCTCGTGTAGTTCCGCAGCACGTCGAGAATGAAGCCCTCTTCGATGGCTTGGCGCATCGAGTAGACGTGGAAGGGCTGCGGCAAGCCGTCTGCACCCTTGCGGCCGAATAGCTCTAACGTCTTGGCCTTCGGCGTGGCGGTGAAAGCCACGTAGGTCAGCCCCTTCACGCCAGCACGCGCTTCCATCTGAGCGGCCAGCAGCGCTTCGGTGTCCACCTCGCCCCCGTCCTGCAGCTCGGCCCACTCCTGTGCCGACAGCAGTTGCTTGAGCTTGGCCGCCGCCTCGCCGGTCTGCGAGCTGTGCGCCTCGTCGGCAATGACCGCGAAGCGCTTGCCCTCGGTGGCGGCCAGCTCCTGCACCGCCTGCAGTGCGAACGGGAAGGTCTGGATGGTGCAGACGATGACTTTCTTGCCGTCCTTCAGCGCCTGCCCGAGCTGGGCGCTCTTGCTGCCCTGCTCGTTGGTGATGCTGGCCACCACGCCCGTCGTGCGCTCAAAGTCGAAGATGGCTTCCTGTAACTGCGCATCGAGCACGGTGCGGTCGCTGACCACCAGCACGCTGTCGAACAGCTTGTTGTGCTGCGCGTCGTGTAGGTCCGCGAGGAAGTGAGCTGCCCAGGCAATCGAGTTGGTCTTGCCCGAGCCGGCCGAGTGTTGAATGAGATAGCGTTCGCCCGGCCCCTTCTCCAGCACGTCGGCTACCAGGGCGCGTGTGGCAGCGAGTTGGTGATAGCGCGGAAAGATGACAGCCTGCGGCTGCTTCTTGTCGTTGCGCTTGCAGATGAGGTATCGGTGCAGGATGTCGAGCCAGCTCTCGCGTGCCCACACCTCCTCCCACAGGTAGGCCGTGGCAAAGCCCGCGGGGTTGGGTGCGTTACCGGCGCCACCGGCATTGCCGCGGTTAAAGGGCAGGAAGGAGGTCGCCGAGCCCGCGAGTCGGGTGGCCATCATCACTTCGTTCTGGCTCACCGCAAAGTGCACCAGCGCGCCGCCCGGGAAGCTCAGCAGCGGTTCCAGCATGCCGCTCTTCGGCTGCGGGTGTCGGTCGAAGCGGTACTGGTCCACCGCATCCTGGACGCTTTGGGTGAAGTTGCTTTTCAGTTCCGCCGTGGCAACCGCGATGCCGTTGAGGAACAGCACCAGGTCCAGCTCGTCCTTGGGGTTGTTCGGCGAATGGCACACCTGCCGCACCACGCGCAACCGGTTGGCCGCGTACCTCGCCTGGATGGCCGGGTTGATGGCCAGCGCCGGCTTGAACTGCGCCAGCTCCAACGGCTCCTTCAGGCCCAGCATTTCGACCCCGCGGCGCAGCACGTCGAGCGTTCCGCGCTCGTTCATGTTCTTGCGCAGCCGGTCGGCCAATACCTGGGGTAACGCGGCGCCGTGGGTCTTGGACAGGCGCTGCCAGCTCTTGGGCTGCGTGGCTTCTATCCAGGCCAGCAGGTCGGGCAGGAAGAGGCCGCTGGCGCGGTCAAACTTCGCGGCGTCGCTCTCGGCGTACAGCCAGCCATTGGCGGCCAGGTGCGCACAGATTTCGCGCTCGAAGTGGTGTTCCTGGTGCAGGTTCATGAGCAGATGGCTTTCAGGCGTTGCGCGACCAGGTCGGCGCGTTCC
>JAYRLJ010000407.1:0-1408 GCA_041905305.1 Hylemonella sp.
CCGAGGGCGGCCGCGTCAAGGCGCTCAACCTCAAGCCGCTGGCCCGCCTGGTCGGCTACGCCCACGCCGGTGTGGAACCGGCCTACATGGGCATCGGCCCGGTGCCGGCCACGCGCAAGGTGCTGGAGCGCACCGGCCTGAAGGTGGCCGACCTGGATGTGATCGAGTCCAACGAAGCGTTTGCCGCCCAGGCCTGCGCGGTGATGAAGGAACTCAACTTCGACCCGGCCAAGGTCAACCCCAACGGCTCGGGCATCTCGCTCGGCCACCCGGTGGGTGCGACGGGCGCCATCATCACCACCAAGGCGATTGCCGAGCTGCACCGCATCCAGGGCCGCTATGCGCTGGTGACGATGTGCATCGGCGGCGGCCAGGGCATTGCCGCCATCTTCGAGCGCGTCTGACGTCGCACAAAAACAAAGGGCTGGCCCTCATCAGGCCAGCCCTTGTGCTTTTGGGAACGCCTGATGTTCAGGCCGTTGCCGTCTCCGCCACCGGGGTGCGGATCAGGTAGTCGAAGGCGCTGAGTGCAGCCTTCGCGCCTTCACCGGCAGCGATCACGATCTGCTTGTACGGCACCGTCGTGCAGTCACCGGCGGCAAACACGCCCGGCACGTTGGTGTGGTCCTTGGCATCGACCACGATCTCGCCGAAACGGCTCAGCTCCACCGTGCCCTTGAGCCACTCGGTGTTGGGCACCAGGCCGATCTGCACGAACACGCCTTCCAGTTCGACCAGCTCTTCGGTGCCGCTGACGCGGTCCTTGTAGCGCAAGCCGTTGACGCGTGCGCCGTCGCCGGTGATCTCGGTCGTCTGGGCATTCACATGGATGGTCACGTTGGGCAGGCTCTTGAGCTTGCTCACCAGCACGGCGTCCGCCTTGAGCTGGTCAGCAAACTCGATCAGCGTCACGTGCTGCACCACGCCGGCGAGGTCGATCGCCGCCTCGACACCCGAGTTGCCGCCACCGATCACCGCGACGCGCTTGCCCTTGAACAGCGGGCCGTCGCAGTGCGGGCAGTAGGCCACGCCGCGGTTCTTGTACTCCTGCTCACCCGGCACGTTGACGTTGCGCCAGCGCGCGCCGGTGGACAGGATGACGCTGCGCGCCTTCAGGCTGCCGCCGTTGGCCATCTGCACTTCCACCAAACCGCCCACCTCGGCCGCCGGAATCAGCTTCTCCGCGCGCTGCAGGTTCATGATGTCCACTTCGTAGTGACGCACCTGGGCTTCCAGCGCGGCGGCAAACTTCGGGCCGTCGGTTTCCAGCACCGAGATGTAGTTCTCGATCGCCATGGTGTCATTGACCTGACCGCCGAAGCGCTCGGCCGCCACACCGACGCGGATGCCCTTGCGCGCCGCGTACACAGCCGCCGCGGCACCGGCCGGGCCACCGCCAATGACCAGC
>JAYRLJ010000407.1:1418-2667 GCA_041905305.1 Hylemonella sp.
ACGGATCCTTGGCGCTGAGCTTGGCCGCTTCACGCTCCTCCGACTTGACGTCGAGCTTGGCCACGATCTCTTCCACCGTCATGCGGCCGGAGGCGAACACCTGGCCATTGAGGAAGGTCATGGGCACCGCCATGATCTGACGTGCGTCCACCTCGGCCTGGAACAGCGCGCCGTCGATCACCGTGGTCTTGATGCGCGGGTTCAGGATGGCCATCAGGCTGGCTGCCTGCACCACGTCCGGGCAGTTGTGGCAGCTCAAGGACATGTAGACCTCGAAGTTGTACTCGCCGTCCAGCGCCTTGATCTGGTCGATCACCTCAGCCTCCACCTTGGGCGGGTGGCCGCCGGTCCACAGCAGGGCCAGCACGAGCGAGGTGAACTCATGGCCGAGCGGAATGCCCGCGAAGCGCACGCCATGGGATTCGCCCTCGCGGGCGATGACAAAGGACGGCTTGCGGGCATCGCTGCCGCTGTCGTCAAAACTGACCTGATCGGACAGGCCAGCGATGTCCAGCAGGAGGCCGCGCAGTTCGGCCGACTTGGCGCTGTCGTCGAGCGAGGCAATGAGGCGGATCGGACGCTGCAATTTGCCGAGGTAGGCCTGCAGCTGGGATTTCAGGGTAGCGTCGAGCATGGTGTTCTCCATCCAGATTGAGTGGGGGCATCAATGCCGCCGGTGCATGGGGCGCGGTTCACAAGGAACCGCACCCCATGGGGCTGCGGTACTGACAGCGAAGCGGGACTTAGATCTTGCCGACCAGGTCCAGCGACGGGGTCAGGGTGGCGGCGCCTTCGTTCCACTTGGCCGGGCACACCTGGCCGGGGTTCTTGGCGACGTACTGGGCAGCCTTCAGCTTGCGCAGGGTTTCCTTGACGTCGCGGGCGATGGCGTTGTCATGGACTTCCATGGTCTTGATCTGGCCTTCGGGGTTGATGATGAAGGTGCCACGCAGGGCCAGGCCTTCTTCGGGGATGTGCACGCCGAACGCATTGGTCAGGGCATGGGTCGGGTCACCCACCAGCGGGAACTTGGCCTTGCCCACGGCGGGGGAGGTCTCGTGCCACACCTTGTGCGAGAAGTGCGTGTCGGTGGTCACGATGTAGACCTCGGCACCGACCTTCTGGAACTCGGCGTAGTTGTCGGCGGCGTCTTCGATTTCGGTCGGGCAGTTGAAGGTGAAGGCAGCCGGCATGAAGATCAGCACGGACCACTTGCCCTTCAGGCTGGCGTCGGTCACTTCGATGAACT
>JAYRLJ010000408.1:0-2663 GCA_041905305.1 Hylemonella sp.
TGCACGCTGTGGCCGCGCTGCACCAGGCCCACGGCCAGCGCCGCGGCAATGGTGGTCTTGCCCACGCCGCCCTTGCCCATGACCATGATGAGGCCATGGCCGACAGCCGCCAGCTCATCCGCCAGACGACTCAGAGGCTCGGCCGCCAGGCGGGGAGCGCCCCCGCGGTGCGCCGCGTCGACGATCGGCGCCGGTGCGCGGCCCAAGAGCGCGCGCAAGGCCGGCAGGCCCACGGTGTCAAACGGGCGCAGCGGCACTTCGTCGCGAGGCAGGCCAGCCAGTGCCTCCGGCAGCGCATTCATGGCCTGGCGACCCAGCGCTTCAATGGCCCGGGCCACGGGGTCGTTGGGCTGACTGGCACGGAACACGCCATTGATGGCCAGTCGCTGGTTGGCCAAGCCGAGCGTGCGCAACTCCTCGGCCGTGCGCGCCGCCTCCATCATGGGCAAGGGGTCGGGCCGGGTGACCAGTACCACGGTGGTCAGGGCGGGGTTGCTCAGGGCCTGCAGCGCCGCGTTGAAGCGCGCTTCCTGCATCTTCAGGCCCGAGTGCGGGCCGAGGCAGGAGGCGCCGCGGTCGTTGCCGGCCAGGAAGCCGGTCCAGGCTTTGGGCAGGCTCAAAAGGCGCAGGGTGTGGCCGGTGGGCGCGGTATCGAAGATGACGTGGTCATAAGGCGGTGCTGCGCCCTGCCCCGCTTCAGCCTCGTTGGCTTCGTTCGCCAGCAGGGCGGCGAATTCGTCGAAGGCAGCGATCTCGGTGGTGCAGGCACCCGAGAGCTGTTCGCGCACGGTGGCGCGTTCTTCAGCGCTGGCACTCACCTCCATCTGCGCCAGCACGCGCTGGCGGTAGGCCTCGGCGGCAGCATCGGGGTCGATGTTGAGCAGGCTCAACCCCGGCACGCCGGGCACGGGGGTGGCGTGGTTGGAGAGCGGCACCCCCAACATTTCGTCGAGGTTGGAGGCCGCGTCGGTGCTGACCAGCAGCACCCGTTCGCCCGCATCGGCCAAGGCGATGGCGGCGGCGGTGGACAGCGAGGTCTTGCCCACCCCACCCTTGCCGGTGAAAAAAAGAAAACGCGTGGGGGACTGCAGAAAGCCCGGAAGCGACGAAGGTGCGGTATTCATAGGCGAAGCATCGCACATTCGGGCCGGGCAGCGCTCTGACACAGGTCAGATGTGCACGGCTTCGGCCGCCAGGGCGCCAGAAAGGAAATCGGTCATTTGACCTTATGCCATGAGCGCCGACCGCTTCCGATTTGATAGCAAAGAAGCCTGCCCGCTCAGCGCCGAAGCCACACCGCCAATGCCTCGCTCACCGCCTGCGGCTGCTCCATGGTGCACATGTGGCCGCAGTGTTCGACGATGACGAGTTGTGCGTCAGATATGGCCGCGGCCATGGCTTCGTGCTGGGCCGGGCCGCTCCAGGCGTCTTCACGGCCGGTGAGCACGAGCGTGGGGCAGGCAATGGCGGGCAGCAGCGGCGCGGCGTCTGGCCGGGTCAGCAGCGCGTTGATCTGGGCGGCGTACTGCTCGGCGCTGCCGCGTTCCAGCATGTCCAGCACCTCTTCAAACACCGGCGTATCCAGCCGGTCGCGGTGCACCATGCCGCGTGCCCACTGCTGGCCCATGGCGCGCATGCCTTTGCTGCGGGCGATCTGCAGCAGCGCCATGCGGCCGGCTTTCTCTTTCTCCCCGGCCTCACCCGCTGCCAGCGGATGGGTGCCGGTGCTCAGCAACGCCAGTCGCTCGATGCGCTGCGGCGCCAGGCGCAGCACCTCCAGCGCCACGCGGCCGCCCATGGAGTGGCCGGCCACGGCAAAGCGCTCGGTGGGTGCTTCGGCCAGCACCTGCTCGGCCATGGCGGTGAGCGAGTCGCGCAGGCCCCAGGCGGGCACAACACAGCGCGCCTGGCCTTGCAGGGCCTGAATTTGCGGCGCCCAGACGGCAGCGTCGCAGTTCAGGCCGGGCAGCAGCATGAGGGTGGTCATGGCTTAAAACACCTCGGTGTCGACTTCGCGGTTGCTCTGCTCGCTGTAGCGGCTGCCCACCACGGTGTGCTGGTTGATGACGCCCTCCACCTTGGCCATGAGCTCGGGGCTGAGCTTCACGTTGGCTGCAGCGACGTTCTCGGCTAGGTGCTCCAGGCTGGTGGTGCCGAAGAGCGGAATGACATTGCTGTCCTTGTGCAGCAGCCAGGCCAGCGCCAGCTGGGCCGGCGTGCAACCGGCCTCTTGCGCCACGGCCTCATAGGCGGGTAACAGTTTCAGGTTACCGGCGTAGTTGGCGGGTTCGAAGCGCGGCATGCCGTGGCGGATGTCCTTGGCGTCCAGCGCGCCAACGTCGCGCAGCTTGCCCGACAGGAAACCGCGCGCCACCGGGCTGAAGGCCACGAAGCTGATGCCCAGCTCGCGGCAGGTCTGCAGCACGGCGATCTCAGGGTTGCGCGTCCACAGCGAATACTCGGTCTGCACCGCGGCCAGCGGGTGCACCGCATGCGCCTTGCGGATGGTGGTGGCAGACACTTCGGAGAGGCCGATGCTGCGCACCAGGCCGCGTTCCACCAGGCGCGACATCTCGCCCACGCTGTCCTCGATGGGCACCTTCTTGTCCCAGCGGTGCAGGTAGTAGAGGTCGATGACGTCGGTGCCCAAGCGGCGCAGGCTG
>JAYRLJ010000409.1:0-2657 GCA_041905305.1 Hylemonella sp.
ATTGCAGTACAGGACTGCGATCCCGGAAGGGGAAATCGTCGGAGTGGATGGCATTCCGACATTGTCGCTGCGGCTCATCCGTTCAGGGCTTGCGCCGCCGCCAGACCACTGCGCACCGCGCCTTCCAGCGTGGCGGGGTAGGGCCCGGCGATGTAGTCCCCGCAGGCGAGAAGTCCTTCGCCGACCTGCATGGGCGGGCGGTCCAGTCGGGGCACGCAGGCAAAGGTCGCCCGCTTTTCGATGACGGTGCGGACCCGTTGCAGTCCGGAAAGGCCGAGCTGCCGGGTTGCCTGGGCGAGTACGGCTGTCTCCAATGCGGTCGCGTCCCCGGCGCTGTCACTCACGACAAACGCCAGCAGGCCGGGCGGGCCATCGAGCTGTCCGCGATCGAACACGAACTGGGCGTCCCCTGCCGTCTGCGCCGGCAACGCCAGCAGCGGTCGGGGCAGGCGCACCCGCGGGTCCCGCAGGTAGACCGTGGCAATGGCGTTGAAGCGAAGCGTTCGCGCGCGCGCGAGCCATGCCTGCGCCTCAGCGTTCTCCTGCAGCAGCCGGTCGCAATCCCAGGGCGGACAGGTCAGGATCACGCGGTCGAACGCTTCGCCATCCACCTGGAATCCCTGGGCCCGCCGTGCGACGGACTGCACGCGATGGCTGCGCCTGAGCTCCATGCCGCGCCGGCCCAGCCAGGCGGCAACGGCTTCGGGCATCAGGGTTCCCAGGTCGACGCGCGGCAGCAGCAGATCGGAACCCCCGGGGCCGCTGAACAGGGCATCTTGCAGGACGCGCAAAAAAACCTGCGCGCTGGCGTGTCCGGCGGGGGTGTTGAGTGCGGCCACGCACAGTGGATCGATCAGGCGCTCCCGCACCGCCGGAGTCAGACCGGCGCACAGTTCGGCCACCGTTTGTCCATCCGGGCACTTGAAGCCGGCTTTTCGCCAGTGCGCCGCCGCCTGCAGCAGGCTGATCTTGTCGGCCAGCGACCACCCGCGTGCACGCAGGATCCCGATCGCCGTGCCCCATGGGGGCGCCACACGCGGCAGCGCCAGACCGTGACCTTGCGCGTCCCGCAAATCCAGGGGCAGACGGCACAGCGCCTGCTCCAGCGAAATGTCCAACTGGCGCAGCAGGCCAAGCGTTGCCGTGTAGGCGCCAATGAGAATGTGCTGGCCGTTGTCGATGCGATGGCCTTCGTATTCGAATGCCGCGCGGGCTCGTCCGCCCACCGTGCGCGCGGCCTCGAACAGGGTGACGTGGTGGCCGAGCTGCGCTGCCGACAAGGCCGCCGCGCAGCCGGCCCAACCAGCCCCGACGATGGCCACGCGGTTCACAGCCGACCCAGGGCCTGAACCTTCCAGGCGAGCCAGAACTTGCGCAGTGGCGTCAGGCTGAAACGCTGGTGCAGAACCTGGAATCCGTCGCGCTCGATTTCGCGCAGCAGGTCCCGGTAGATGGACGCCATCATCAGGCCAGGCTTTTGCGTCCGCCGATCGTCCGCCGGCAGCAGGGCCAGCGCCTCGTCGTAGTAGGCATGTGCGCGGGCGGCCTGGAATTTCATCAGTGCCGTGAAGCGGTCCGAATAGGTGCGCTTGAGGATTTCGTGCGCCGGAACCTCATATTGCTGCAACTCGGCGATCGGCAGATAGATGCGGCCGCGTGCCGCGTCCTCGCCGACGTCGCGGATGATGTTGGTGAGCTGGAAAGCCAGGCCCAGCCGATGCGCGTACCCGGTGGTGGCCGCGGCGCTCTGCCCGAAGATGCGTGCCGAGACCTCGCCGACAACGCCGGCCACCAGGTGGCAATAACGCTGCAGCGCCGGGAAATCGAGATAGCGGGTCTGCTGCAGATCCATCTGGCAGCCTTCAATGACGGACTGCAGATGATGTTGTTCGATCCCGTGGCGCGCGACCAGCGGCATCAGTGCACGCATCACGGGGTGACTGGGCTGGCCCAGGTACGCATTGGCAACTTCGCTCTGCCACCAGGCGAGCTTGGTGGCGGCGATGCCGGGGTCGGAGGTCTCATCGACGACATCGTCGACCTCGCGGCAGAAGGCGTAGAACGCGGTGATCGCGGCCCGCTTGTCGGCGGGCAGGAAAAGAAAGGCGTAATAGAAACTGCTGCCCGAGGCCGCGGCCTTGTCCCGGACGTATTGCTCTGGCGTCATGTGTCGATTGTCACATCCGGCATGCGCGCCACGCCATGATGGGAAAGTCGCGCTTGGCTATTCGCGGCCGGGCGCTTCGCGTGTCGCAGCCCATGGCCTCAATGTGGTCAAGGATGCGCAGACCGCCTTGCACCACCAGCCGGAGTTCCCAGCCGATGCGCCCTGGAAGGCGCCGGGCCAGCGGCGCGCCCTGGCGCATCAGCTCGCGGGTCCAGGCCACGAGCGATTCGACCATGGATGCGAATGCCGCGGCGTCCATGGCGCGGGGGTCAGCCGCCGGGTCCAGGCCAAAGGCCGCGCAATCCGACAGCGGCAGGTAGTGGCGCCCACGCTTCAAGTCCACCGAGAGGTCTTGCCAGAAGTTGGCCAATTGCAGCGCGCTGCAGATGGCGTCGCTTTGCGCCAGCGCGGCGGCGTCATCGATGCCGTACAGGTGCAGCAGCAGGCGCCCGATCGGGTTGGCCGAGCGGCGGCAGTAGTCGAGCAACTG
>JAYRLJ010000041.1:0-14999 GCA_041905305.1 Hylemonella sp.
TGCCGGGTGGCCTGGGCATCAACTTCATCAAGCAGTTCGTCGGTGCCGGGCTGTCCAAGGACATGACGCTGTTTGGCCCCGGCTTCTCGGGCGACGAGGACGTGATCAAGGCCGTGGGCGAACCGATGCTGGGCATGTTCAACACCTCGCAGTGGGGCCATGACCTCGACAACGCCGCCAACAAGAAGTTCGTCGCCGCCTTCGAGAAGGAATACGGCCGCCTGCCGACCCTGTACGCTGCCCAGGGCTATGACGCCGCGCAGCTGATCGGCGCTGCGGTGCGTGACACCAAGGGTAAGCTGGACGACAAGGCCGCCGTGCGCCGTGCGTTGGAGGCGGCCAAGTTCGACTCGGTGCGTGGCAGCTTCAAGTTCAACAGCAACCACTTCCCGGTGCAGGACTACTACCTGCGCGTCATCACCAAGGACAGCAAGGGCCGCATCACCAACCGCACGCTGGGCACGGTTTTCAAGAACCATGCCGACGCCTATGTGGGCAGCTGCAAGATGCCGGCCAACTGACTCTCTGGTGGCCCGGCCGCGGTCGCCGGGCCAGAGTTTTCGCTGACTGTTTTCGATGACCGGTATCCTCATCCTCGAGCAGGCCCTCAACGGCCTGCAGTTCGGACTCATGCTGTTCCTGCTCGCCGCCGGCCTGACGCTGGTGTTCGGCATCATGGACATGATCAACCTGGCGCACGGCTCGCTCTACATGGTGGGCGCCTACCTGGTGGCGGCGGCCACGGCGGCCAGCGGCTCGTTCTGGGTCGGGCTCGGGGCGGGCATCGTCGGCGCCGCGTTGTTCGGCGTGCTGCTGGAGCTCACGGTGTTGCGCCGCCTGTATGCGCGTGACCACCTCTCGCAGGTGCTGGGCACCTTTGCCATCCTGCTGATGTGCAATGAGGCGGTGCGCTTCATCTGGGGCTCGCAGCCGGTGCTGCTGAGCCCGCCGGATGCGCTGGCCGGTCCGTTGGAGCTGCTGCCTGGCTTCTACTACCCGGCCTACCGTCTGCTCATCATCGGCGTCGGGCTGCTGGTGGCCCTGGGCCTGTGGGCGCTCATCACGCGCACGCGCATCGGCATGCAGGTGCGTGCCGGCGCGTCGAACCGCGAGATGGCGCTGGCCATGGGGGTGCCGGTGCGTGCGCTGTTCACGGCACTGTTCGGACTGGGCGCGGCCTTGTGCGCCGTGGCCGGCGGCATGCTGGGGCCGCTGCTGGCGGTGCAGGTGGGCATGGGCGAGAGCATCCTGATCCTCGCTTTCGTGGTCATCGTCATCGGTGGCATCGGTTCGGTGCGCGGCGCCTTGCTGGGCGCCTTGCTGGTGGGTGTGGTCGATACCGCAGGCCGCACGCTGATACCCATGGCGTTCGAGTCGCTGCTCGGCCCCGAGGCGGCCGGCAATGCCGGCCCGGCGGTGGCCTCCATCCTGATCTACGTGCTGATGGCCGCCGTGCTGTTCTTCAAGCCCCAGGGGCTGTTCCCGTCCCATGGCTGAGGCGCGGTCGCGTTCCGTTGTGCCGGTGACGGTGCGCAGCCTGCTGGACCACCGGCTGGCGCCGTTGCTGTCGCTGCCTCTGCTGGGCCTGCTGCTGGCGTTTCCTTTCTTCGCGCCACTCATCGGCGGCGATTTCTACCTGGGGTTGGCCGCACGCATCCTGATCTTCGCGCTGGCTGCCACCAGCCTCAACCTGGTGCTGGGATTCGGCGGCATGGTCAGCTTCGGCCACGCGGCCTTCATCGGCGTGGGGGCGTACACGGTGGGGGTGCTGGCCCAGGCCGGTATCACCTCCGCCTGGGTGGTCTGGCCGGCGGCCATGGTGGTGGCGGCCGGTTTTGCCTGGGTCATCGGCGCCATCAGCCTGCGCACGCGCGGCGTCTACTTCATCATGATCACGCTGGCCTTCGCGCAGATGCTGTACTACCTGGCGGTCTCCAACAAAGCCTATGGCGGCGATGACGGTCTGTCGTTGCCGGGCCGCTCCACCTTGGGCGGCGGGTTCGACCTTGCCGACGACCGCACCTTCTACTACGTCGCGCTGGCGTTGGCGGTGCTGGCCTTCGTGGCCGTGTGGCGCCTGCTCAATGCCCGCTTCGGCCACACCTTGCAGGCCATCCGCGAGAACGAGGTGCGCATGGAGGCCATCGGCTTTGCGGTCTACCGCTACAAGCTCACCGCCTTTGTCATTGCCGGTGCGCTGGCCGGCCTGGCCGGTGCCTTGCTGGCCAACCTGGGCAGTTTTGTCAGTCCGGCCATGATGCAGTGGAGCCAGTCCGGCATGCTGATGGTGATGGTCATCCTCGGCGGTGTGGGCCACCTGTGGGGCGGCGTGGCGGGGGCGGTGGTGTTCCTGCTGCTGGAAGAGGTGCTGAGCCACTACACCATCTACTGGCAATTCCTGCTCGGTGCGGCGCTGCTGGCCGTGGTGCTGGCTGCGCCCAACGGCCTGATGAGCCTGTGGCGTCGCGAGGAGCGGACATGACGGACGTGCTGTTGCAGGTCCAGGGGCTGGTGAAGCGCTTCGGTGGCCTGGTGGCCACCGACCAGGCGCAGCTGACGGTGCGCGCGGGCGAGATCCACGCCCTGATCGGCCCCAACGGCGCCGGCAAGACCACATTGATCCAGCAGCTCTCCGGCGCGCTCACGCCCGACGCCGGGCAGATCGTCTTCGATGGCACCGCCATCACGCCCTTGTCCATGCACGAGCGGGTGCACCGTGGCCTGGCGCGGTCCTACCAGATCACCAGCATCTTCCCGCGCCTGCCGGTGCTCGACAACCTGGCGCTGGCGCTGCAGGCACGCCAGGGCAGCAGCCTGCGCTTCTGGCGCGCGGCGCGTGCCGAGGCGCAGCGCTACGCGCAAGCGACGGCGGTGGCCGAGCGCGTGGGCCTGGGTGAGCAGCTGCAGCAGCCCGCGGGGGCCTTGTCGCACGGCCAGCAGCGCCAGCTGGAGGTGGGGATTGCCTTGGCCACCGGTGCCAAGCTCCTGTTGCTGGACGAGCCCATGGCCGGCATGGGCACCGAGGAATCCGAGCGCATGGTGGCGCTGCTGCAGAGCCTGCGCGGTGTATGCACCCTGCTGCTGGTCGAACATGACATGGACGCGGTGTTCCGCCTGGCCGACACCATTTCGGTGCTGGTGGCCGGCCGCGTGATCGCCAGCGGGACGCCCGAGGCGATCCGGGGGAACGCCGTGGTGCGGCGCGCCTACCTGGGCGATGACTTCGAGGTGAGCGCATGACAGCCTTGCTGGAAGTCGAGCAGTTGGAGACGGCCTACGGCAGCAGCCAGGTGCTGTTCGGCATCAACCTCACCTTGCCCGCCGGCGGCGTAGCCACGCTGCTCGGGCGCAACGGCATGGGCAAGACCACCACAGTGCGGTCCATCCTCGGCCTGACGCCACCGAGCCGCGGCACGGTACGTTTCCTGGGTGAGCGCATCGACGGATTGCGTCCGGACCGCATTGCCCGCATGGGGCTGGCGCTGGTGCCGGAAGGGCGCCAGATCTTCCCCAACCTGAGCGTGAGCGAGAACCTGCGCGCCTTCGCCGCCAACCGCAATGCCAGCCGCGACCCGTGGACGCTGGAGCGGGTGTATGCATTGTTTCCGCGCTTGGCCGAGCGCCACCGCAACATGGGCAACCAGCTCTCGGGCGGTGAACAGCAGATGCTGGCCATCGGCCGAGCGCTCATGACCAACCCGCACCTGCTGGTGCTGGACGAGGCCACCGAAGGCCTGGCGCCACTGATCCGCGAGGAGATCTGGCAATGCCTGGCGGTGCTGCGTGCGCAGGGCCAGAGCATTCTGGTCATCGACAAATACGTGCAGCGCCTGATCGAGCTGGCCGACCAGCACACCATCATCGAGCGCGGGCGGGTGGTCTGGACGGGGGGCTCTGCGGAACTGTCCGCCGATCCAGGCTTGTGGCACCGCTACGTGGGCGTTTGAACGGATTCCCCGGCGCGTTAGCGAGTCGCCCATAGCGACGCCTGTCTGTCTGTCTCCCCACATCCCCTAGGGAAAACACTGATATGGCCCAATTCTTGCGAAATCGCAGCGCAGCCACTCGACCGTCCATGCCTTCAACGTTCAGCCCATCTTCAGCAGACCATGCTGTCGGTTTGTCCAGCCGGCGAGCCTTGTCCTGGCTGCTGGGTTTGCTGTTGTCGTTGGGCCTGCTTGGTCCCTGGGGTTGGGCCCAGGCCACGTCGGGCGTCGGCGGCGAACTCGCGTACTTTCTGGCCGAGGAAACGCAGGCCGAGCAGCTCGGCTCGGTTGACCTGGCCAGTGAGGTCGGCGGGTTCAGTTGCCGTAAACCGATGCCGCCCGGACAGCCGGAGGCTGAGGCCGCGCATCTCGATCCGGCCGACAAGGATGCGCCGTCGTGCGTGACCGACGCCTGGCCGCGTCTGCCGCAAGGCACCCCTGCGCCGCGGGTCCCGCTGGTCCTGCCCGTCGGCGCGCGCGAGCCGCTGTTGCGTCCGCCAGCGCGCTCCGCCTGAACTTTCTCTCCCTTTCGTCTTTTTTCCGCTGTGGATGCGCACCTCGATGCGCAAGCCACGGCGGCGTCGAGCTCATTCATTCAGGAATCTATGAACAAGGAAACAAGTTGGCGGCTCTGGGTCGGCAGCGTTCTGTTGTGGTCGGCCGCGACGGCCCAGTCCCAGGGTCTCCAGGCATCCCCACCCGCGGCGCCCGCGACGGCGCAGGCCTACACGCTGGATGCCCTGGTTGGTCTGGTGCTGCAGCACAACCCGACCTTGCAGGGGGCATCGCGGCTGCGCGAGCAGGCTGAGGCCGGGATTGTCACTGCCGGCGCCCTGCCGAATCCCCGGTTGGAGTACGCCGACGGCCGTCAGCGCCCGGTGGGTGCGACGGGCAGCAGCGGCCTGATCAGTGGTTGGGGTGTGTCGCAACTGATTGAAAACCCGGCCCTGCGCAGCGCGCGTCTGGACGCGGCCGAACATGGGCTGCGCAGCAGCGAGGCCCAGCTGGGACTGACCCGCGGCGAAATCGTGGCCCAGGTCAAGCTGCGCGCATATGAACTGCTGCTGCGTATCGAGGAGGCCGCGGCCGCGGACGACGAGCTGCAGTTGCTGGAGCAGACCCGGGATCGCGTGCGCGTGCGTGTCGAGTCCGGCGAGGCGGCGCGCTACGAGATCATCAAGGCCGAGGCCGAGTTCATCAGCGCCCGCCAGCGGCAGCAATCCTCCCAGCTGGCGGTGCAGCAGGCGCGCATCCGCCTGAACCAGCTTGCAGCCGGCCGTCTGCCGGCCGATTGGACCCTCAACGCCAGCCTGGGTGATGCGCTGACCGCGATGCAGGCTGTGCCACTGCGCGAGAAGTTGCTGCAGACCAACCCGGAACTGCAGGCCCTGCGCGCCGAGTTGCAGCGCCAGCAGGCACGCGTGCGCGAGGCGGCCGCCAGCCGCTGGCCCGGCGTGGAGCTGCGTTACAACGAACTTCGGGACCCCGACAACCGACAGGGCGTCATCGGGGCCAGCGTCCAGATTCCCCTGCTGGACCAACGGCGCGGCCCGCGTGCGGAAGCCGAGGCCGAGCGACTGCGGGCACAAGCCCGCCTTGAGGGACGCCAGACCGAACTGCAGCTGCAGCTCGACGCCGCGGTGATGGCGCTGGAGATGGCCCGCCTGCGTGTCGAATCGCTGGGCAACGGTGCCGTCCAGGACGCCGAGGCCGCCGTGCGCGTCGCGCAGGCCGCCTACCGCTACGGCGAGCGCGGCATCCTGGACCTGCTGGACGCGCAGCGTGTGCTGCGTACCGTGCGCGCCGATCTGCTGCAGGCCCGCTACCAGTTGCAGGCCGCTGCCATTGAAATTGACCTGCTGACCGGCCGCCATGCCGTCCAGCCCTGATACCGGAGTAAATCCATGATGCAAGAACGTAATCTGACCCTGTCTCCCCGGTTGTGGGCCCCATTGCTGGCCGTCGCCGTGCTGGCCGGCTGTGGTAAGGACACCCCCCCGGAAAAGGATGCGGCGAAATCGGCTGATCCCAATCTGGTGACCGTGAATGTCGAGATGGCGCGCAACTTCAAGGTGGCACCGTTGTCTCCGCAAATGGTGAGTACGCAGCGCGACGTGCCTGGCCGCATCGAGGCCAACGAACAACTTGTCACGCGCATCGGCGCGTCGGTGACCGGCCGCGTGACCGAGGTTCATGCCGACATCGGCGCGCGCGTGCAGGCGGGCCAGGTGCTGGCCCGGGTCAGCAGCCCGGAACTCACCAACGCGCAATTGGCCTATCTGCGGGCCAACGCCGCAACCAGCCAGGCCGAGCGGGCCCTGGAGCGCGCCCGCTTGCTGATCCAGGCGGACGTGATCGGCGCCGCCGAGCTGCAGCGTCGTGAGGCGGAGCTGTCCATAGCCCGTGCCGAGCTGCGTGCGGCAGCCGATCAGCTGATGCTGCTGGGCGTGCCCAGTGCCTATGTGGAGCGACTGCGCAGCAGCGGCCAGCTGAACACCTACGCGGGCATCAGCGCGACGCGCTCGGGCGTGGTGATCGAACGCAAGGTCAGCCAGGGGCAGGTGGCCCAGCCGGGGGATCCGCTCTTTACCGTGGCCGACCTTTCCAAGGTCTGGGTGGTGGGGGCACTTCCGGAGCAGGATGCCGCCGCCGTGCAGATGGGACAGGAAGTCCAGATCCGTGTGCCCGCACTGGGTGAGCGTCGGTTCAACGGCCGTGTGGTGTACGTCAGCGACACCATCTCACCCGAGACCCGCACACTGATGGTGCGCACCGAGGTCGACAACGCCGACCGCGCGCTCAAGCCCCAGATGCTGGCCACGCTGCGCATCATCGGCCAGCCGCGTGAGCTGCTGGCCGTGCCCGAAGGTGCCGTGGTGCGTGACAACGATCGCGACCACCTCTTCACGCAAGTGGCGGCGGGCCAGTTCCGCCTCACGCCGGTGGAGCTCGGGCCGGCGACCGACGGCGTGCGACCGGTGCTCAAGGGGCCGGCCGCTGGAACGCCCGTGGTGGTGGACGGGGCCTTTCACCTGAACAATGAGCGCAAACGCGCGGAACTGGAGTAAGCGATGCTGGGTTCCATGATTCGCGCCGCACTCGGCCAGCGGCTGGTGGTGGTCGTGCTGGCCCTGGTGCTGTGCGCCTTCGGCCTGCGCGAGGCCACGCGCCTGTCGGTCGATGCCTTCCCCGACGTCACCAACGTCCAGGTCCAGATTGCCACCGAGGCCACCGGGCGTTCGCCAGAAGAGATCGAACGCTTTGTCACGGTGCCGCTGGAGATCGCCATGACCGGCCTGCCCGGCCTGGTGGAGATGCGTTCGCTCAACAAGAGCGGCCTGTCGATCATCACGCTGGTGTTCACCGACGCCACGGACGTTTATTTCGCTCGCCAGCTCGTGATGGAGCGGCTGATCGAGGTCACACCGCGCATGCCCACGGGCATCACGCCGGTGCTGGGCCCGGTCTCCACCGGTCTGGGTGAGGTCTACCAGTACACGCTGGACCATCCGGACGACGGCCAGCGTGCGCTCACCCCGGCCGAGCTGGCGGAGCGCCGCATCGTGCAGGACTGGGTGGTACGCCCGCTGCTGCGCTCGATTCCCGGCGTGGCCGAGATCAACTCGCAAGGCGGTTACGTGCGCCAGTACCAGGTGCTGGCCCGGCCGGAGCGTCTGCTGCACCACGACATCAGCATCGACCAGGTGTATGAGGCGATTGCCAAGAACAATGCCAACGCCAGTGGCGGCATCCTGCCGCAGCGCTCGGAGCAGTACCTGATCCGGGGCGTGGGACTGATCCGGACACTGGAGGACATCGGCAACATCGTGGTGCGCGAGAAGAACGGCGTGCCACTGTATGTACGCGATCTGGCCGAGGTGACGCTGGGCCACGAGGTACGCCAAGGGGCCATCATCAAGGGCGGTTACACCGAGTCGGTGTCCGGCATCGTGCTCATGATGCGTGGCGGCAACGCCAAGCAGGTGGTCTCGCGCGTCAAGGAGCGCGTGGAAGAGATCAACAGCAAGGGCATGCTGCCCGGCGGTCTGCAGATCGTGCCTTACTACGACCGCACCGAACTGGTCGACTCGGCGCTGTGGACCGTCGGCAAGGTGCTGATCGAGGGCATCTTCCTGGTGGTGGTCGTGCTCTTCATCTTCCTGGGCGACGTGCGTTCCAGCCTGATCGTGGTGGCCACACTCATCATTGCGCCGCTGACCACCTTCATCCTGATGAACCGTTACGGCATCTCGGCCAACCTGATGTCGCTGGGAGGTCTGGCAATTGCCATCGGCCTGATGGTGGATGCCACCGTGGTCGTGGTGGAGAACGTGTTCCACCGACTGGGCCTGGCCAAGCCTGGCGCGTCGCGTGTGCGGGTGATCCTCGATGCGACGCAGGAAGTGGCCACGCCCACCGTGTTCGGCATCGTCATCATCATGCTGGTGTTCCTGCCGCTGATGACCTTGCAGGGCATCGAAGGCAAGATGTTCGCGCCGCTGGCGCTGACCATCGTCATCGCACTGGGCATCTCGCTGCTGGTGTCGCTGATCCTGTCCCCGGTCCTGTGCTCCTACATCCTCAAGGGCGGCGCGGACCATGACACCCGTGTCATTGCCTGGCTCAAGGCGCGTTACCTGGGCCTGCTGGACCTGGCGCTGGGCAACCAGCGCCGAACGCTGATGGCCGCCATCGCGCTGCTGTTGCTGTCGTTGTCGCTCTTTCCCTTCCTGGGCAAATCCTTCATGCCGACCATGAAGGAAGGGGCGCTGACGCCGCAGATCAACCGCGTGCCCAGCATCTCGCTGGACGAGTCGATCCGCCTGGAGATGGGCGCGATGAAGGCCGTGGCCGAGGTACCCGGTGTGCGCATGGTGGTCTCCAAGCTGGGGCGGGGCGAGTCGCCGGCCGATCCGGCCGGCCCCAACGAGTCGGACCCCATCGTGCTGCTCGATCCCAAATCCGAACGCACGCAGGACGAGATCGACGAGGACATCCGCCAGCGTCTCGCCACCATCCCGGGCGTGCAGATCGTGCTCTCGCAGCCGATCTCCGAGCGTGTCGACGAGATGGTGACGGGCGTGCGTTCGCAGCTGGCCGTCAAGATCTTTGGCGATGACCTGGGGGAGTTGCGCCGTGTGTCGGAGCAAGTGGCCCGCATACTCAAGGACGTGCCGGGCGCGCGCGACATCCGCATCGAGCGCCTCTCGGGGCAGCAGGCGCTGACGGTGGACATCGACCGCAAGGCGATTGCACGCCACGGCATCAACGTGGCCGAGGTGCATGACCTCATCGAGACCGCCGTGGGTGGCAAGGAGGTGAGCCAGCTCTACGAGGGCGAGCGCCGCTTCGGCATTGCCGTGCGCTTCCCTGAAGAGGCCCGCAACTCAGTGGAGACCATCCGCAACCTGCTGCTGCGCGCACCCGATGGTGCGCTGGTGCCGCTGCATTCGGTGGCCACCATCGAACTGCGCGACGGGCCTGCCCAGATCAGCCGCGAGAGCGCCAAGCGCCGCGTGGTGGTCGGCGCGAACGTCGAGGGGCGTGACCTTGGCGGCTTTGTGCAGGAGGTGGAGCAGCGCATCGCCCGCGAGGTGAAGCTGCCGGAAGGCTTCTACTTCGTCTTCGGCGGGCAGTTCGAGAACATGGAGCGCGCCATGGCGACCTTGACGGTGATCGTGCCCATCACGATTGCCGCCATCTTCTTCCTGCTGTTCCTGCTGTTCAACTCGCTCAAGCTCGCGTCGCTGATCATCCTGGTGCTGCCGTTCGCCTCGATCGGCGGCGTCATTGGCCTGGCCGTGACCCGCGAGTACCTCAGTGTCCCGGCCTCGGTCGGCTTCATTGCCTTGTGGGGTATTGCCGTGCTCAACGGCGTGGTGCTGGTGAGCTACATCCGACGCCTGCGGGACGACGGCAAGTCCGTGGCGGAGGCCGTGCGCGAAGGCTGCGTGGCGCGCTTCCGCCCCGTGATGATGACGGCCACGGTGGCCCTGCTGGGGTTGGTGCCGTTCCTGTTTGCCACCGGTCCCGGGTCGGAGGTGCAGAAGCCGTTGGCCATCGTGGTCATCGGCGGCCTCATCTCGTCGACCCTGCTGACGCTGGTGGTGCTGCCGGCGCTGTACCGCTGGTTCGATGACCGTCCTGCTGAAGCCTGATTGAGAGGAAGCTATGAAACAGATGAAGGAAATCCGTGCCATCGTGCGTCCCACACGCCTGCCGCTGCTGCGGGAGGCGCTGCGGGGCATTCCCAACTTTCCCGGCTTGACGCTCACCAAGGCCGAGGGCTTCACCGCGCCGGCCGCGGTCGGCAAGCGCACCGTGCGCGAGGAGCTGACCGACTACACGGCCAAGGTCATGGTGACGGTGCTCGCTGACGATGACATGGTGGAAGAGATTCGCCGCACCATCATCGACACCTGCAGCACGGGGCAGATCGGCGACGGCATCGTCTGGACGGTGCCGATCGCCACCATGCACCGCATCCGCAACGGTTCGGACATGCTGGCGGAGTAGCGGCAGGGGTGCACCGGCGTTCCGGTGCGCCTCGCCCCGCTCACTGCATCCCGTTGCGCTGCGCCAGTTCGACGAACAGGCCGGCCTGGTCCAGGTCGTTCAGGCCGTGGGCCACGCCCTCAGCGTAGAGCTGCTCCAGCAGCCGGGTGATGGGGGCATCGAAGCCCAGGCCGGCCGCGGTGTCGAGCGCGTTGCGCATGTCCTTGAGCTGCACCGTCATGCGCCCGCGCGGTGCAAAGTCGCGCTCCACCATGCGCTGGCCGTGCACCTGCAGGATGCGGCTGTCGGCAAAGCCGCCGGTGATGGCTTCCTTCACCTTGGCCGGAATGGCGCCGCCTTTCTGGCACAGCAGCAGGGCCTCGGCCACGGCGCCGATGGTGATGCCGACGATCATCTGGTTCGCCAGCTTGGCCAGCTGGCCCGCACCGGCCGGGCCAACCAGCGTGGCGCGGCCCAGCACGGCGAACACCGGCCGGGCGCGCTCGAAGGTGCTGGGCTTGCCGCCGGCCATGATGGCCAGCGTGCCCTGCTCGGCGCCGATGGTGCCGCCCGAGACCGGCGCGTCCAGATGGGTGATGGCGTAGTTGCCCAGCCGCTCGGCGTGGGCACGCGCCTCGTCGGGCTTGATCGAGGACATGTCGACCACCACTGTGCCGGGCTTCATGGCGTGAGCCACACCGTCGTCGAACAGCACCTGCTCGACCACCGGCCCGTCCTGCAGCATGGTGATGACGAGCTCCGCCTCACGCGCGGCCGCCGCGGCGGTGTCGTGTACTGTCGCCAGGCCGGCCAGGCGCTCGGCCTTGTCGCGGCTGCGGTTCCACACATGCACCTCGTGACCTGCTTCGCACAACCGGCGTGCCATGGGGTAGCCCATCAGGCCGATGCCGAGAAACGCCAGCTTCATGATCCGTGATCTCCCTTGTTCAGGCGCACCATGGCAGAAACCGCGCTGTGCGTCCGTGGAGTATTTTGCTTCAGGTTTATGCCAAGATTGCGGCTTGGATCAACAAACCAGAACAGCAAGGAGACCGGCGATGGCGTCATGGGACCCGAAGTGGCTAGACCGCATGTACAACAACCGGGCACTGGTGCCCGAGCACGCTGCGCATTTCACCCAATGGACCGAAGCGTCCGACGATGTACGCGAGGTGCACGAGTGCCAGCTTGACGTGGCCTATGGCGACGGCCCGATGGAGACGCTGGACGTATTTCCGCGCTCTCGCTTGGCGCCCCAGCCGGCGCCCAAGGCTGGCGCGCCGGTGGTGGTGTTCATCCACGGCGGCTACTGGCGCTCGCTCGACAAGGCCGACCACGCCTTCATCGCGCCGGCTTTCACCAACCAGGGCGCCTGCGTCGTCATTCCCAACTACGCGCTGTGCCCGGCGGTCACCATTCCCGAGATCACGCTGCAAATGGTCAAGGCGCTGGCCTGGACGTACCGCAACATCCGCAAGTACGGCGGCGATCCCAAGCGCATCACCGTGATCGGCCATTCTGCGGGTGGGCACCTGGCCGCCATGCTGCTCGACTGCCTCTGGCCGGCTTACGCCAAAGACCTGCCGGCCGATCTGGTCAAGGGCGCGCTGTCCATCTCCGGCCTGTACGACCTGGAGCCGCTGATGCACACGCCCTTCGTCAAGGACTCCCTGCGCCTGACGCCTGAGCAGGTGCGACTGGCCAGCCCGGCGCTGCTGCCGGCGCCGAAACAGGGCGTGCTCTACACCGTGGCCGGCGCCGATGAAAGCGCCGAGTTCCTGCGTCACAACACGCTGATCCGCCAGGCCTGGGGCAAGAAGGTGGTGCCGGTGTGCGAGACCATCCCCGGCAAGAACCACTTCAGCGTGCTGGAAGACCTGTCGGCCCCGTGGTCGCACCTGTATCAACTGGCCAGCCGTCTGGCCTTGGGGCGTTCCTGAAACCGGAGGCTGAGTTGTCCGGCCGGCCAACGTATCGACATGGGCGTGCATGACCTGGCTTGAGCCGCGTTCGGTGATCGTGATCAGCAGTGTGCTGGCCATTGTCACGCTGCTGATCCTGATCTCGCTGCGGCGCAGCGTGCCGCGCAGCATCCAGGGCCTGGCCGAATGGATGACCGCCTACGCCGCCTTCATCGTGGCGGTGACGCTGCTGGTGTCTCGCAGCGTGCTGCATCCCTTGTTCGGTGTGGTGGTGGCCAACGCGCTCATCATCATGGCCATCCTGCTGTTCGGCCTGGGGCTGCGCCGTTTCTACGGCGGTCCCAGCAGCCTGCGGCCACTGGCCCTGGGCGCGGTGGTGGTTTTTGCAAGCCAGCTTCTGGTCACCCTGATCATCGGCAGCTACCCCCTGCGACTGGCTCTCGTCACCTCTTCGCTGCTGTGTGTCTACGCCTACGCCTACTGGCAGCTGCAGCGGCACGCCAGCGGCACCTTTGGCGAACGTGTCATGCAAGGCGCCCTGTTGCTGCCGGCCACCGGGGTGGCCGTGCGTCTGTTGACGGTCGGCGAGGTCGGTCCGGATTCGCAACTGTTCATGCCGTCCATGGTGCAGTCGATCTACCTGTCCTCGCTGGGGGCCGGCGCCTTGCTCGGAGGGGTGGGATTCATCCTGATGATCAACGAGCGCATGCGCACCGAACTGGAGCGGCTGGCGTTCAACCTGGAGCGCACCACCCAGGAGCTGCGTCAGCAGAATGAGGTCAAGTCCAAGTTCCTGGCCTACGCCGGGCACGACATCCGCCAGCCACTGCAGGCCATGCACCTGCTGCTGGCCGGCCTGCTGGAGTCGGGGCTCAACGCCAGCCAACAGAAGACCGCCCGCATGATGGAGCTGTCGGTCAATGCACTGACCGATCTGCTCAATGCGCTGCTCGACATCTCCAAGCTGGAGGCCGGTGCCATCCAGCCCAAGCTGCGTCCGGTCGAGCTCGACATCGTGCTGGCCCGGCTGGTGCAGGAGTTCATGCCGCAGGCCCGTGCCAAGGGTCTGCAGCTGCGGCTGCGCCTGCCAAAGCAGGTTCCCCTGGTGCAGACCGACGAGCAACTGCTGGCCTCGGTGCTGCGCAACCTGCTGGGCAACGCCATCAAGTACACCCAGCGCGGCGGCGTGCTGGTGGCGGTGCGGCGGGCCGCTGCCGGCTGGAAGCTGCAGGTCTGGGACACCGGCATCGGCATTGCCGAGGAGCACCTGGCGCACGTGTTCGAAGAGTACTACCAGGTCGACAACCCGCAGCGCGACCGCAGCAAGGGCCTGGGCCTGGGGCTGGCCATCGTGCATCGCATGGCGGCGCTGCTCGACCTGAATCTGCACTGCCGCTCGCGCGTCGGCCAGGGCACGGTGATGGAGATCAGCCTGGCCGCCTCGAACGGCCTCGGTGCCGACACCGCCGATGCAGGCGCTGCCGCCGGAAAACTCGACCTGCAGCGTGCCCGGGTGGTGGTGGTGGAAGACGACGCCGCGGTGGCGCAGGCGCTGGGCCAATGGCTGCAGGCGCAGGGCGCTGTGGTCGAGCACTACACCTCGGCCGAAGACGCGCTGGCGGCGCCCGACCTTGCGACTGCAGATGTCTACCTCAGCGATTACCGCCTGCCAGGCCGCCTCACCGGCATCGATTTCCTGGAAACCTTGCGCAGCCGTGCGCAGGACGACATTCCCGGCGTGCTGCTGACGGGGGACACCTCCAGCCAGTTCATCGAGCAGGTGGCCGCCAGCGGGTGGCTGATCCTGTTCAAACCGGTGCATCCGCGCGACTTGCAGGCGGTGCTGAAGCTGTTGCAGGCCAGTGCCCGGGATGGCACCAGCGCGGTCCAGCCCAGGCCGCAGTCCTAATGCAATCCTGATGTGGCTGGTGCTACGCTGCAGGCATCATGGAGCGAGCGCAGATTCCAGCCAACCCCGGCAGCAGACGCTGGGGCCACGTCATCCTGCTGCTGGTCCTGTCCACGGGCCTGTGCTGGCTGCTGGACGCGCACGTCTCGCTGACCAGCCAGGCCATGATCTATGTGCTGGCGGTGGCGCTGGCGGCCTACAAGCTGGAATGGCTCGAGTCGGCCGTCTGCGCCGTCGGGGCGGTCACGGCCCTGAACTTCTTTTTCGTACCGCCGCGCTGGACCTTCGAGGTCGATAGCCAGGAGCATTTCATCGCCCTGACCACCCTGCTGGTGGTTGCCCTGGTCATCAGCCGCCTGGCCGGCGGGCTGCGGCGCGAGACGGCGGCGGCCCGCCTGAACGAGCAGCGCGCCCGGCAACTGCAGACGCTGGCCACCGAGCTGGCCGACGCCGGCACGCCGCAGCAGGTGCAGGCCCTCGGCCGTGCGGCACTCGACGCTGCCTTCGCCGGGCCATGCGCGCTGGTGCTGGCGGATGACGGCGGTGCCTTGTCGCCCATCGAGGGCTTGGCGCCGGCCGTGCAGGACGGCCTGCGCGGCTGCATGAAGGACGGTGCCGTGTTGGGGCCGGGCACGGGGCGTTGGCCTGGCCTGGACGCCTGGTACCTGCCGCTGGGCACGCGCGGGC
>JAYRLJ010000410.1:0-2652 GCA_041905305.1 Hylemonella sp.
GTTGGCTTGCTGCAAGGCGCCGGCCTGGGCGCGCAGAAAGGTCTGCGCGCGCCGTACCAGCATGAGCTGCACCAGATACAGCACCGTCAGCACGCCGACGACCCCTAGCGACACCCACAGCAGATGCCGATCGGCCGCTTGGACAAATCGCGTCACGTCCTGGTAGACCTCAAACACGCCGACGATGCGTGACTGCCCGTCCACGACGTCGTGGATCGGCACGTAGGTCGAGATCACGTCGCGGTCCTGCAGCGTGCCCTCGAAGGCATCGAACCGGTTGCGGTGGGTCAGTTCGCTGATCGGTGTGCCGCCCAGGGCGGTAAGAAAGCCGACATTGCTTGCCTTGGTTTCACCGATCTGCAGTGGGTCGGTGGAAAAGGCTGTCAGGCCGTCGCGGGTGTAGAGCTTGATCTTCATCACGGTGGTGCCGCGCATCATGTCGACGAGGGCTTCGCGCAGTCGGGTGTTGGCGGCGCGCTCGCGCAGCAGATCACCGGAGGTCCCGTCGTGTGTCTCAATCAGGGGTTGAAAATACGGCCACAGCGAGTTCTCCAGCACCTGGGTCAACTCCTCCGCCCGGTTCTGCTCGTGGTGCAGCAGTTGCTCGTAGGCCGTGTGGCGGTAGTGGTAGGTCAGCGCACCGGCCGCGAGGGCCATCAGCGCAAACGACAGGGTGGAGAAATAACGCGTCAGGTTGAACATGGGGACCGACCCATTCTATGCCGCCGGTCCGGCAGTTCAGGCCGCAGGCGTCCGTTCGGTCTGCATGGCGTGCAGTTCGGCCTGCAGCGACCGTACCTCGGCGCGCAGGGCCGCGATCTCATGCAGCAGCTCGTGCTGCACCTTTTGCTCGTCGGTCTCAACCAGCATGGCGGCCACGGACGCGGTGACCAGCGACAGCACGGCCAGGCCCAGCAGCACCACCACCACCGCGAAGCCGCGCGACAGCATGGTGGTCGGCACCAGATCGCCATAGCCCACGGTGGCCGCGGTGGTGAAAGCCAGCCACAGACCGTCGCTCAGGGTATGGACGTCGGGCTCCACCAGCCAGAAGCCCAACCCACCGAGCCCGAGGATGAGCACGCACAAGGCCAACGAATATGCCAAGCCCCGATGGGAGAGCAGTTGCTGGAGTCGTTTGTTGTCGCGCCGCATGCCAACACTCTAGCGCCTGCGGTTCATTTCTGAAATTGATTTGTGTCAATGTCGGGTCGGCGCGACGGGTGCAAGCTGTTGGCAAGCTTGCGCGCGCATCATGCCGCCAGCCCTGAGTACCGTCCCATGAAGCTGGCCCTCCTATCCGACATCCACTCTAACCTGCAGGCGCTGGACGCCTGTCTGGCCCATGCGCAGACGCAGGGCGCCGACCAGCTCGCGCTGCTGGGAGACTTCGTCGGCTACGGCGCGGACCCGGTGGCGGTCGTCGAGCGCGTCATGGCGCTGGCGGCGCAGGGCGCCTGGGTCATCCGCGGCAACCACGATGCGCTGGCACTGCAGCCCCCGGCCGAGGTCAAGACCGTCGGTGACAGCACGGCGCAGTGGACGCACGAGCAGCTCGCTGCCGGACACAAGGCTTTCCTGGCCGACTTGCCGCTGACCCAGCAGCATGACAGCGTGCTGCTGGTACATGCCTCGGCCGAGGCGCCGGATCGCTGGCGCTATGTGCACGACACGCACGCCGCCGGCATGAGCCTGGAGGCCGCCCGCAGCCTGCCGCAGGTGCGCTACGTCTTTGGCGGCCATGTGCATTTCCAGACCCTGTACTACCAGGGCAGCACCGGGGGACTGATGAAGTTCGAGCCCACGGCCGGGGTGCCGATTCCGGTGCCACGCCACCGCCACTGGCTGGCCACGGTGGGCTCGGTCGGCCAGCCGCGTGACGGCAAGCCGAAAGCCATGTACGCGTTGTTCGACAGTGCGCGCGCGCAACTGACCTTCCATCGCGTGGACTATGACCAGCACGCCGCCGCGGCCGCCATCCGCCGCGCCGGCCTGCCCGACTACTTTGCCGAACGACTGGAGACCGGACGATGAAGCTGCTGGAACCCGAGACCGAGATCGACGGCTTCGTCATCGGCGACTGTGTCCATGCCGGTGGCATGGCGCACATCTACCGCGTGCACTACGCCTATGGTGCGCCCAACCCGGGCTTCCCGATGGTGATGAAGGTGCCGCGCATGACAGCCGGCGACGGTGCCGAGAACATCGTCAGTTTCGAGGTCGAGCACCAGATCCTGCAGCTGCTCAGCGGCCCGCATGTGCCGCGCTTCGTGGCTGCCGGCGACCTGGAGCGCCTGCCCTACCTGGTGATGGAATATGTGCAAGGCCGTACGTTGCAGGACTGGCTTGATGCGCCCGAACTGCCGACGGTGGACGAGGTGGTGCGCCTGGGCGCGGCCATGGCGCATGCCGCACACAGCCTGCACCAGCAGAACGTGGTGCACCTGGACCTCAAGCCGGCCAATGTGCTGATCCGGCCCGACGGCAGTGCGGTGCTGCTGGACTTCGGCTTGTCGTGCAGCGGTCTGTACCCCGATCTGCTGGCTGAACAGTTGCGCAAGGCCGTGGGTTCACCGGCCTGGATTGCACCCGAGCAGGTGGTGGGCGTGCGAGGCGACCCGCGCAGCGACATCTTTGCCATCGGTGTCATCC
>JAYRLJ010000411.1:0-1334 GCA_041905305.1 Hylemonella sp.
TCAAACCCACGGCGCCGTTGGTGGCCAGTGTGCTTAACCGCCATGGTGAGCCGATCGCCGTTCCGAGCCTGCGCGAGACGATGCAGGACAACTTCTCGATCCAGTCCACTCTGGCTGCCACGGCCGTGCGCCTGCGTCTGAACCTGGATTCGATGTGCCGGATGATCCCGGCCTGAGCTAACGCAGTCGGGGGCGTCTCTGTCCTTCCCGGGCCGAGCGGGCGACATTGTCGTTACCTTGGCCTTGCGGTGAATCAAAAAGACACAGATTCACCCGCCAGTGCGATTTGATTTTTCGCCGTGACAGGCATAAATTCGAATCTCCCAGGTAGCCAGAGAAGGAGGATGTATGAAACACATCTATGCCGCATTGGCGTGTGTGGCCGCACTTTCGGCGGCGCAAGTCCATGCGCAGGCCAAGAGCTTCGAAGGATTCAGCGTGGGCGCCACCGTGGACTCTGATCGCTCGACGATCAGTGCCACTGGCGGCAGTTCCGACAGCGGCACCAGCACCGGGCTGGGCCTGCAGGCCCGGTACGACTGGGCGTTGGGCAGCAATTTCCTGCTGGGTGCAGGCGTTACCGCCAATACCGGCACGCGCAAGGCCGGCAACTACGCCAACGGCAAAGAAGCCAGCACCAAGGACCGTTACAGTTTCGATCTCGTCCCCTCGGTGGCGGTGAGCGACAAGGCGCAACTGTTCCTCAAGATCTCCGCGCTGTCCGGCACGGCGGCATCAAGCGACGGCACCAGCACGGCGTCGGTCAACGGCACCGGCTACGGGCTGGGTTTTCGCGGCATGATCAATGCCAATGCCTTCTGGCAGATCGGCTACGACTCGTACAAGTTCAACGACGTGACATTCAGCAACGGCACCGTCTCCACCTACAAGGGCGACAACCTGTCGCTGGGCGTCGGCTTCAAGTTCTGAGTTGCCGCGCGCTTGCAAGCCACCGTTGGGTGGCTGCTTCTTTGCGTCTTGCTGGCTTCGAGCGGGCAAAGAAAAAGGGGCTTGGTCTGCTGACCAAGCCCCTCGGATTCGTTGGTGGGTCCTGTAGGATTCGAACCTACGACCTACGGATTAAGAGTCCGCTGCTCTACCAACTGAGCTAAGAACCCAACGCGAAGCTCGCATTATAGCAGCGTGAACGGCGCCACTCTGGTGCGCTACCCAAGCTCACCAATCTTCCTTCACGGCCAGCACGGCGTCGCGTGCCGCGGCGGCGCGGCCAGCCAGCCAAGCGGTCACGGTGCCGGCCAGTACCACGGCGGCGCACAGCGCGCCCAGGCGGGCCCAGGGCAGCATCAACTCCATGCGCCAGTGAAAGCTCTGCG
>JAYRLJ010000411.1:1344-2652 GCA_041905305.1 Hylemonella sp.
ACCACGTGCACCAGCACCACGGCCACCGCCAGCCCGAGCGCCAGGCCGGCGAGCGCGCCAATGGCGGTCCATACCGCGCCTTCGGTCGCGACCACGCTCAGGATCTGCCGGCGTGTCAGGCCCAGGTGGGACAGCAGGCCGAATTCCTTGCGCCGTGCCAGCACCTGTGCGCTGAACGACGCTGCCACGCCGAACAGGCCGATGACGATGGCCACGGCCTGCAGCCAGTAGGTGACGGCAAAGCTGCGGTCGAAGATGCGCAGTGAGGTCGCGCGGATCTGGCCCGCGCTGCCGAAGTCGAGCAGCGTGCCACTGCCCGCATTGGCACGCTCGGCCAGCGCGCGCATGGCTTGCTGCACCGTGTCGATGGCTGCGCCCTCGGCCAGCCACAGTGCGAGGTCGTTGCTGCGAGTGTCGCCGGTGAACTGCTGGTAGAGCGGGCGCGCCATGACGATGGCGCCGCTCTGGCGGGCATAGTCACGCCACACGCCTGCTATGAAAAATGTAGCGTGTGGTGCCGGTTGGTTAAGCGCCAGTGCCTCAAAAGCTTTGGAAAAAAGGGGGAAGGCCTGGCCGGGCCGGGCGCCATAGAGGTCGAGCATGGCTTCGCTGACGTAGAGGCCGATCTGCCCCGGCGGCACCGGCAGCGCAGCGCCCACCAGCGGCAGATCGCGCGCCGGGTCGTCGAGTTCGCGCGCGATCAGCGCCACCGGAGGACGTGCCGGATCGAGTTGCAGCGCCACCAGGCGCTGCGCCTGCACGCGCTGCAGGCCAGGTAACTGCGCCACAGCCTGCACGAACTCGGGCGTGAAGTACAGCGTGTCGGCTGCGGCCAGGGTGCTGGCGCTGCGTACGTAGAGCTCGGCCGGCAGCACGCGCTCCAGCCACTGCATCACCGAGTCGCGGAAGCTGGCCACCATCACGGTCAGCGCCACCGCCAGGCTGAGTGCGGCCACCACGCCGCTCACCGCCACGGCCGCGCTCTCGCGCTGGCGTCGTGCGCGCTCCACCGCCAGCAGCGGCAGCGCGGTGTGCAGGCCTGGGGCGATGCGGTCGAGCAGCAGCGCGATCAGCGGTGGCAGGGCGGTGATGCCGCCCACCAGCAGCAGGGCGATGGCCACGTACGCGGCCAATGGCATATCAAAAACAGGTGGGATGGCCGTCAACAGTGCGCTGACTGCTATCAAAACCATACCGAGCCAGCGACGTGCCGGGTGGTCGCGGCCAGCGCCCAGTCCCAGGAGCGCCTGCGCCGGCGGCAACCGCTGCGCCTGGCGCGCCGGCCACCAGCCGCCCGCCAGCGCGGCT
>JAYRLJ010000412.1:0-2646 GCA_041905305.1 Hylemonella sp.
GATGTGGGCATAGACCAGTTCATCACCATTGGTGGGCACGTACTGGCCGCCCAGGCCGAAGGCATAGACGGCCATGGCCAGCAACAGCAGCAGCAGCCAAAACCCGGTGGAGGGGGCGTCAGCGTCAAGGGAGGTCAGGGCGGAGCCGGGGGCGTGCATGGGTCTCTCGATGCCGGGCCACGCCGGCGCTGCCCGGCATTATGGCGGGGGACACGCTAACGCTTGTGGCGAAAGGTCCAGCGGTCGTTGGCAATGAAGTTGCTGACGCTGGCGATGACGATGGCGCTGACGTTGGCCAGCAGGTAGTGTAAGCCCATGTGGGTGAGCCACAAGGTAAGCGCGTACTGCAGCAGGATGCCCAGCCAAGACGCGGTGGCGTACTGGCCCAGCTGCGCCAGCAGACCGCGTTTGCTCAGGCGTTCGCCTTCCTGCACCGCGGTGGCGTGCAGGCGGTCGGACCAGGTCCACAGCCGGTTCCAGGTAAAGTTGTTCACCGTGGCGAGCGCAATCGCCAGTGCGAGCGAAAAGTAGGGCTTGCTGCCTGCCGGCTCAATGGCCCGGAACAGGAACTCGTGCGCGACATAGAGTACGGCCAGGTTCACTACCGTACCGCTGGCGCCCACGATGCCGAAGCGAATGTAACGGAAACCGTGCAGCCAGTCGATCAGCTGCCAGAGGCGATCGCGCAGGGAAGGGTTGTTCATGCGGCGGCGAGCGGGGCGCGCAGCGCCTGCAGGGCATCGGCCAGCACCGGGTCGGGGGCGATGCGCTTGAGGCACTGGTTGTCGCCGTCGCAGAAGGTCAGGCGGTGGTTGTAGGCCGAGAGGCAGGGCGAGCAGGCGATGCCGGACTCGTACACCGTGGCTTTCGGACCGACGCCGGGCAACGGGCCATAGAGCCGGCCGGTCTCGGGGCCAAAGAACATCAGCACACGGATGGGCGTCAGGCTGGCGAAGTGGCCTGGGCCGCCGTCATTGGTCAGCAGCAGGTCGCTGGCGTGGAACAGCATCAGCAACTCGCGCAGGCTGCGCGTGTAGCCGGTGAGCGCCACGCACTGCTCGCTGCCCACCTGGGCGCGAATTTCGTTGGCCAGCGCCGTGTCGTCCTTCAGGCCGATGAAGCCCACGGCGTGACCGGCGTCGCACAGGCCTTTTGCCACGCGGGCGTAGTGGGCGGCCGGCCAGGCGCGCTCGGGCAGGATGCCACCGCCCGGGTACATCAGCGCGATCTTGCGGCCCGCGAGTACAGGGTGGTCTGCCAGCACTTTCGCGCGGTAGGCCTGCAATTCTTCCGGGGTAAACGGAACCGACAGGCCGGTCTCGGTGGGCAGTTCGCGGATCGGCGCGGCCTTGTGGCGCGGCATGCTGCCACCTTCCAGTGCGTCGACCAGCGAAAGGAACTGCTGGCTGATGTGCTGGTAGGGGTTATAGGGAATGGCGCAGTTGATATAGCTGCCGCGGTACAGACCTTCCTGCGTATGCGGCGTGAAGCCGGCGCGACGCGGCGCCCCCGTCAAGTAACACAGCAGGCTGCTGACACGCGAGAACAGCTCGCAGTCGATCACGGCATCCAGCGGCAGGCGCCGCATGGCGACACTGACGCGCCAGATGTCGCGTGCCAGCCTGATCGGCGAGCTGTCGTCCAGGCCGTGGAAGTTGGCGTCCTCCGTCAGGCGCAGCATGCGCGCGACTTCCTGGTTCTTCTTCAGTTGCAGCACATGCAACGTGACGCCGGGATGTCGTTCACGCAGGGCCTTGAACATGGGGCCAGCCAGCACGATGCTGCCCATCTCCGACAGCAGGATGACCAGGATGTGGCGCGGCACCCGGGCCGGGTCGATCCGGGGCGCGCTCGTACCGAGCAGGCGTGCCCACAGTGAAACGGCGGCACACAATGCCTGTCCGACCCAGCGGTCGATCCAGCGTTGTGTCTGCAGCTTCATGTGGGCGCTTCCCGGCTAACTTACTTCAGGCCCGCGGCCGCGCGCAGGGCGGCAGCCTTGTCGGTGCGCTCCCAAGTGAACTCGGGCTCTTCGCGACCGAAGTGGCCGTAGGCGGCGGTCTTCTCGTAGATCGGGCGCAGCAGGTCCAGCATCTGGATGATGCCCTTCGGGCGCAGGTCGAAGTGCTCGGCCACTAGGGCGGCAATCTTCTCGTCGGGGATGACGCCGGTGCCGTGGGTATTGACGGTGATGTTCATCGGCTTGGCCACGCCGATGGCGTAAGCCACCTGCACTTGGCACTTCTTGGCCAGACCGGCGGCGACTACGTTCTTGGCCACGTAGCGGGTGGCGTAGGCGGCTGAGCGGTCGACCTTGGACGGGTCCTTGCCCGAGAAGGCGCCACCACCGTGCGGGCAGGCGCCGCCGTAGGTGTCGACGATGATCTTGCGGCCGGTCAGGCCGCAGTCGCCCTGCGGGCCACCGATGACGAAGCGGCCGGTCGGGTTGACCAGGTAGCGCGTGTCCTTGATCCACTCCTTGGGCAGCACCGGTTTGATGATCTCCTCGATCACCGCTTCGTAGAAGCTGGCCTTGAGCTTGGTCTGGGTCTCGCTCTGGTCGGGGCTGTGCTGGGTGGAGAGCACCACGGTGTCGATGCTGTGCGGCTTGCCGTCGACGTAGCGCATGGTCACCTGGCTCTTGGC
>JAYRLJ010000413.1:0-2636 GCA_041905305.1 Hylemonella sp.
CGTCGATCTCGGCGCCGGCAAAGCCCAGCGCCTCGGCGCCGATCTGGTGGAACTGGCGGTAGCGGCCACGCTGCGGGCGCTCATGGCGGAACATGGGCCCCATGTAGTACAGGCGCTTGCCACCTTCGTACAGCAGGTTGTGCTCCACCACGGCGCGCACCACGCCGGCCATGCACTCGGGCCGCAGCGTCAGCTGCTCGCCGTTGAGCCGGTCTTCGAACGAGTACATCTCCTTCTCGACGATGTCGGTCACCTCCCCCAGGCCGCGAATGAACAGGGGCGTTGGCTCGACGATGGGCGTGCGGATGTTGCGATAGGCAAAGCGCGCCATCAGGGCGCGCACCTCCTGCTCGAACCACTCCCAGCGCGCCGAATCCGGCGGCAGGATGTCATTCATGCCTTTGACAGCCGTCAACTTCTCGGCCTTCACGGCCTGTTTCTTCTCGCTCATGGGTTGTGTCAGGCAGCCTCGGACGCGTTTGACGCACCGAAGCGGTTTTCGATATAAGTTTCAACCACGCGCTGGAAATCGCGCGCGATGGCATCGCCACGCAACGTCATGCGCTTCTCGCCGTCGATGAACACCGGCGCCGCCGGTGCCTCACCGGTCCCCGGCAGACTGATGCCGATGTCGGCGTGTTTGCTTTCGCCCGGACCGTTGACGATGCAGCCCATCACGGCCACCTTCAGGTTCTCGACCCCAGGGTACTGATTGCGCCAGACCGGCATCTGCATGCGCAGGAAGTCATCGATCTGCTTGGCGAGCTCCTGGAAGGTGGTGCTGGTGGTACGGCCGCAGCCCGGGCAAGCCGTGACGCTAGGCACGAAGACGCGCAGTCCCAGCGCCTGCAGGATCTCGGACGCAATCACCACTTCCTGCGTGCGCGACTCACCGGGCTGCGGCGTCAACGACACACGGATGGTGTCGCCGATGCCCTCCTGCAGCAGGATGGACAACGCCGCGGCTGATGCCACCGTCCCCTTGGTCCCCATGCCGGCCTCGGTCAGCCCCAAGTGCAGGGCATAGTCGCAACGCCGGGCCAGCTCACGGTAGACCGAAATCAAGTCCTGCACGCCGCTGACCTTGCACGACAGGATGATCTGGTTGCCCTCCATGCCCATGCTTTCGGCCAGACGGGCTGAGTCGATGGCCGAGGTGATCAACGCCTCGTACATCACGGCCTTGGCATCCCAGGGCTGGGCCCGGCGGCTGTTCTCATCCATCAGGCTCGCCAGCAACTCCTGGTCGAGGCTACCCCAGTTGACACCGATGCGCACCGGCTTGCTCCAGCGCATGGCAGCTTCGATCATCTGACCGAACTGGCGATCACGCTTGTCGCCCTTGCCGACGTTGCCCGGGTTGATCCGGTACTTGGACAAGGCTTCTGCGCAGGCCGGGTACTGCGTCAGCAAGGTGTGTCCGTTGTAATGGAAGTCTCCCACCAGCGGGACGTCGACTCCCATGCGGTCCAGTTGCTCGCGGATATGCGGCACCGCCTGGGCGGCTTCGGGCGTATTGACCGTGATGCGCACCATCTCGGAACCCGCCAGCGCCAGTTCCTTGACTTGGATGGCGGTTCCGATGGCATCCACCGTGTCGGTGTTGGTCATCGACTGCACGCGCACGGGTGCATCGCCACCGACCGTCACGACGCGCGAACCCCAGACCACGCGGGCCTGGCGGGAATGGCGGGGCTGGGGCGCCGCCTGCTCGATCGGGATACCGGATTGCACTTATTTCACCTCGAACCGGGCCACGTTCTCACGCGCGACAGCCTCCAGGCTGAAGGGCTTGCCACGGACCAAGACATCCGTGACGTCCGCACGTCCCACCACCACCGACAACGGCAAGGCACCGGAGACACCCACCGTCTCGCCGCTCGCCAGCGTGCGACGCAGCTGTACCACGCCTTGTGCATCTGTCACCTCGACCCACGACGGACCACGGGCCTTGAAGGCCACCACGCCGCTTCCGCTGGTTGGGGTGGGCTGCGTGACAGCCGCGACAGCTGCAGCGGGCGCCGCCGGTGCCGGCTGCGGAGCCACCTGTGCTGGCTGCAAGGCCACGGGCGCGGCAACGGGCGCAGGCGCGACCGCAACCGGTTGCGGCAACGAATTCTTCACCTCGACCGGCTTCTCGACCTGTGCCTCGGTCGGCTTGATCGATGTCTCCGGCTGTGCCGCGACGGGGGCTGGCGTAGGCAACGCTACAACAACCTCGGATGCGGTGCCACCCGTGCCATCCTTCTGTTCCATGGAGGGGAAGAAGATCAGTACCAGAGCAGCAGCCAGCAAGACCAGGGCAGCCAGCACCCCGGGACGCGAAAGCTGACTCCACATGGAAGCCGTTGCGACATCGCCGGGCGCACGGAAGGGCGCATTGATGCCCCATTCGTCCGGCTTGAGCTGCGGTGCGGCCGTCTGGGGCAGCAGCGCCAGCACCGGCGCGGGATCGATCTTGAGGGTACGGCAGACGCTGGACGCCAGCGCACGCACAAACACGGCATCCGGCAGCAGGTCGAGTCGATCGGCCTCCAGCGCTTCCAGCTTCTTGACCGGCACCTTCATGGACACCGCCAGCGCCGCCACATGAAGGCCCGCCGCCTCGCGTGCCTGACGCAGCAACTCGCCAGCCG
>JAYRLJ010000042.1:0-6892 GCA_041905305.1 Hylemonella sp.
GTCTTGCCCGCGCCATTGGGGCCAACGATGGCCGTCAGCGTGCCCGGCGCAAAGCGGCAGGACACGGCATTGACTGCCACGTGGCCGCCGAAGCGGATCGTGAGATCCCGAGTTTCAAGCATGTTGAAGAACGGAAATGGAATTGAGGGAGCGGCGTAGCGAGCGCGCCGAGGGCAAGGCGCACAACGCGCAGAAACCGGAACGTACTTGCGGTACGTGAGGATTTCGAGCACTGCGCAACGCCGCCATCGGCACGCGCAGTAGCCGAGCACTCAATTACCGTTTGTTGCGGATGGGGATATTCATCTCTTCCGCCTTGATCTCGCGCACCAGTTCCGGCACGCCCCAGGCAAAGGCCGGGTCCACCTTGATTTTGAAGTGGTACATGCTCTGCATCGCCTGATGGTCTTCCTTGCGGAAGGTCATCTTGCCCTTGGGGGTGTCGAAGCTCATGCCTTCCATGGCCTTGATCAGCGTGTTGGCCGCGGTGTCGCCATTGGTCTTCTTCAGGGCGGTGACCACCGCCATGGCAGCACTGAAACCGCCCGCGGTAAAGAAGTCCGGCGGCGCCTTGAACTGCTTGTAGTGCATGGACACCAGGGCCTCATTGACCGGGTTCTTCGGGATGCCGAAGTAGTAGTAGGCCGCACCTTCCATGCCCGGGAACTGCTTGTAGGCGGTCATGGCCGGCAGGATGTTGCCGCCGGTGGCAATCTCGATGCCGTGGCGCTTGAGGTCCATGTCGGCAATCTTGAACGGATTGCCGCCAGCCCAGATGATGAAGATCACCTTGCGGCCCGGCAGGCTCTTGAGCTTGTCGATCATGCGCTGCCCGCCGGCGGTGAAGTCGGTGGTGGCCGGCGGCAGGTACTCCTCATGCACCAGCTTGGCTTTCTTCAGGGCTTCCTTGAAGGCCTTGACCCCGTCGCGGCCGAACGCCGAGTCCTGTGCCATGGTCACGATGCTCACGCCGTCCTTGTCCAGGGCCACAGCATTGGCAATCGCGTCCTGACTGCTGTTGCGGCCAGTGCGGAAGATGTACTTGTTCCACTTGTCGCCGGTGATGGAGTCGGCCACGGCCGGCTCCACCAGCAGGATCTTCTTGTACTCCTCGGCCACCGGCAGCATGGCCAGTGCCACGGGCGAAGCCGTCGGGCCAACGGCCAGGTCTACCTTGTCGTCGCCGTAGGCGGCGGCCAGCAGGCTCTTGCCGAGGTCGGGCTTGCCTTGGTCATCCTTCTCGATCACCACGATCTTGCGACCAGCCACCGTCATGGTGCCGCCGGTGGCGTAGTCCAGGCCCATCATGAATCCGGTCTGGGTCTGCTTGCCATAGGCTTCTAGAGCACCGGTCTTGCTGTAGATGTGGGCAATGCGGATGTCCTTGCCCTGCGCCAGAGCGGTGGCGGCAAACAGACTGGTAGTGGCGGCCAGCAAGCTGGCGCGGGCGATCCAGGTACGACGTTGCATGGATGTCTCCTCGTTATGAATGCAAACCTTCGCTACTCTGCATGGACCGTGCCAATCGCCAAGTGCTTGATTTACTTGAAATTTTCCTAGAACCCGTCTGAATTTGATCAATATTCATACAACTAAATGTCTAATTTCTAGGCATTCGACTGAATATCAGACAGTCATTTCCAGCCGCTCGTACAACGTGGCGCGAGAAATGCCCAGCAATTTGGCAGCGGCCGCCTTGTTGCCGCCGGTGGCGGCCAAGGCGGCCGCGATGGCAGCACGCTCCACCTGCGCCACCTGCTCGGACAGCGGACGGATGGCTCCCGCAGACACCGAGTCAGGCATGGACGCAGAAGAGCCGGCGAAAGCGACCGAAGCAAGGATAGGCTCCACCTGCGCCAGCCCTGTCTCGCGCAAGACTTTTTCAATCTGCGCCCGGTCGATGCGGCTGGAGTCGCCCAGCATGGCGGCCTGCTCCAGCACATTGCGCAACTCCCGCACATTGCCGCGCCAGACCTGCGCCGACAGCAAGTCCATCGCATCCTGCGTCAGTTCGGGCTGGGGCAGGCCGCTGCGCAAGGCAATGTCCTCCCCCAGCGCCTCGGCCAGCGCGGGGATGTCGGCGCGGCGCTCACGCAGCGGCGGCACGCGAATCGGCAGCACATTGAGGCGGTAATACAGGTCTTCACGGAACCTGCCTTCGCGCACCAGTCGCCCCAGGTCGCGCGAAGTGGCAGCAATCACCTTGGCGTCGAAACGCATCAGTTGGTTGGAGCCCAACGGTTCGAACTCGCCCTCCTGCAGGGCACGCAGAAGCTTGGACTGCAACCCAAGTGGCATGTCACCGATTTCATCCAGGAACAGCGTACCGCCGTCGGCCAGCTTGAGCTTGCCATCCCGCCCCTTGCGCTCGGCCCCGGTGTAGGCGCCGGGCGCCACGCCGAAGAACTCCGCCTCCAGCAAGGTATCGGGAACGGCCGCGATATTGACGCTGACGAACGGCTTGGCCGCGCGGGCCGATACCGCATGGATGGCATGTGCCAGCAGTTCCTTGCCGGTGCCGGTCTCGCCCAGCAAGAGCACGGGGCTGCTCGACTGCGCGGCGCGGCGTGCCAGGCGTTTGACCTCCACCACCGCCGGGCTGGCGCCGACGAAGCTGGCAAAGGTGTACTTGGCCTGACGCCGCCCGCTGCGCTGGCTGGCCAGCTCGCGACGGGCGTCGTCGAGTTCGCGCTGCAAGGCGGCAAACTTGGTGATCAGCGGCTGCAGGTTCGTCTCGGGGTGGTCGAACAACACGATGCCCAGGGCGCCGATGACCTCACCCGAACTGTCACGCAGCGGAATGCGGCTGACGCCGAAGGTGCCCGCACGGTTGCTCAGCAGGTCAATCAGGATCGGCTTGCCGGTCTCGATCACATGGTGCATCTGCGTGTTCTGCACCACGCTGGCCACCGGATGGCCGACAAAATCCTCCACGCGATCGAACCCCAGCGCCGGCAGGAAACGCTTGTACTGGTCGTTGATCCAGACCACCTTGCCCTGCCGGTCCACCAGCAGCATGCCTTCGCTGGCATGGGCAAACAAATCGAACATGGAGCGCGCAGCCAGCTCCAGGATACTCTGGGCGTCGCGCGGCAAGGCGTCCTTCATTTCCATGCGCCTATGGTAGTACAGTGGCCCCGTAGCGCCCACGTCGGAACAGGTGCCGCGCAAACAAGGACATGGAACAACTACGCATCGACAAATGGCTCTGGGCCGCACGCTTCTACAAGACGCGCTCGCTGGCCTGTGACGAAATCAACAAGGGCCGCGTGCTCGTCAACGGCCAGGTGGCCAAGCCAGCACGCGAAGTGCGCAGCGGAGATCGCGTCACGCTGCGCCAGGGCCCTGTCACGCGCGAGGTCACGGTGCTGGGTATCAGCGCCCAGCGCGGGCCAGCCCCGGTGGCCCAGCAACTCTACGAGGAGACCGAGGCCAGCCGGCTGGCGCGCGAGCAGGCCGCCGAACAGCGCCGCTTGGCCGCCGAGCCGGCCCTGAGCATCGAGCAGGGGCGCCCGACCAAGCGGGACCGGCGGCAGATGGAGCGAACCTGGGACACGCGCTGGAGCGCGTCGGTCGACTGAGACAGCCTCAGCAGAACACCAGGGCCAGGAAAGCCGCATCGTCCGCCAGATTCAGCAAGGCATAGCCTGCCAGACGGTAAGTCCAGCAGGTGGCCCATTCGAGCAGATCGGACAAGGACATCGGCATCGCGACAGAAAGTAGCTGGTGCACCAAAACAAAGCCCCGCACGAGGCGGGGCTTTTCTTTTGGCGGAGACGGAGGGATTCGAACCCTCGATGAGGCTCTACACCCCATACTCCCTTAGCAGGGGAGCACCTTCGGCCACTCGGTCACGTCTCCAAAAGATCAGGCGGAATTATCGCACGAATCGGGCCGGGTCTCGGCCACACCATGCGAATCTTCGCCAGCCGATCAGCCCTGCGGCTGGTCCAGATCGAAGGCCTTGTGCAGCGCGCGCACAGCCAGTTCCATGTACTTCTCGTCGATGACGACGGAGGTCTTGATCTCGCTGGTGGAGATCATCTGGATGTTGATGCCCTCCTCGCTCAGGGCGCGGAACATCTTGCTGGCGATGCCCACGTGGCTGCGCATGCCGATGCCGACGATGGACACCTTGCACACCTTGGTGTCGCCCAGCACGTCCGTGGCGCCCAGCGCCGGCAGCACCTTGTCCTTGAGCAGGTCCATGGCACGCGCGTAGTCGTTGCGGCCAACGGTGAAGCTGAAGTCGGTCTTGCCATCCTTGCTGATGTTCTGGATGATCATGTCGACTTCAATGTTGGCCTCGGCCACGGCACCCAGGATCTGGTACGCGATGCCCGGCTTGTCGGGCACGCCCACCACGGAGATCTTGGCTTCGTCGCGGTTGAAGGCAATGCCGGAAACGATGGCTTGTTCCATTTTTTCGTCTTCCTCGAAAGTGATCAGGGTGCCGGACTTGGCTTCCTCGTTGATGTCGATGTCCCAGGGCGTGAAGCTGGAGAGCACGCGCAGCGGCACCTTGTACTTGCCGGCGAATTCCACCGAACGGATCTGCAACACCTTGGAGCCCATGGAGGCCATCTCCAGCATCTCCTCGAAGCTCACGGTATGCAGGCGGCGTGCCTCAGGCACAACGCGCGGGTCGGTGGTGTAGACGCCATCGACATCGGTGTAGATCAGGCACTCGTCGGCCTTCATGGCCGCTGCCACGGCCACGGCCGAGGTGTCGGAGCCGCCACGGCCGAGGGTGGTGATGTTGCCCAGTTCGTCGATGCCCTGAAAGCCGGTGACGATGACCACCTTGCCGGCGGCCAGGTCGGCGCGCACGCGCTGGTCGTCGATCGACTCGATACGGGCCTTGGTGTAGGCGCTATTGGTCTTGATGGGAACCTGCCAGCCAGCGTAGCTGACCGACGCCATGCCTTCGGCTTGCAGCGCAATGGCCAGCAGCGCGCTGGACGCCTGTTCGCCGGTGGCGGCCAGCATGTCGAGCTCGCGGTTGTAGGCGTCATTCGCCTTCGACGGCGCCAGCTCCTTGGCCAGGCCCAGCAGGCGATTGGTCTCGCCGCTCATGGCCGAGGGCACCACCACCATCTGGTGGCCGGCGCGCGCCCATTTGGCGACGCGTTTGGCAACATTGCGGATGCGCTCGGTCGAGCCCATCGACGTGCCGCCGTATTTATGAACGATCAGTGCCATTGCTTGTGTCAGATTGGATGCGGGCCGTGTACGCCGGGCCGCCGGGATCTACTCGGGGGACGCTCTGCCAAGGCGGTGCCTGCAGGCAAAACCTAGGGATTGTACCAAGCCAGCACCGCACCTTGGCGCTCGACAAAGCCGGCGCCAACCTTCAGATGGATGCGATGACCACGCGTACGGCAGGCGGCCAGCTGGTCCAGCAACTCCTGCAGCTGGGCCTGGGTAGGCACGGCCGCGGCGCCATGGTCGCGGCGCAACCAGTGCCGCAACACATTGCCCTGACGCGCACGCGTCAGCTGCTGCAGCAAGGCAATCTGCGGTGGCCGACCCAGGCGCGCCAGGTCTTCGGCCGCCACCTCGTCCAGCAGTTGCTGGGCCTCGGCCGCATGGGCAGCGCTGCGCGCGAAGGTGTCGCGGAACTGCGGAAACGCCTCGGCCAGCGCCGGCAGCAGCCTGGCCCGGATGCGGTTACGGGTGTAGCGCTCATCACGGTTGGTCGGGTCTTCGATCCAGCCCACACCACGTGTGCGCAGCCACTCGCGCAGCTCCGCGCCCGGCACGCCAAGCAGCGGGCGGTAATAGCGCAGACCGTCGCGCTGCCACTGCGCCGGCATGGCACTCAGGCCGGCCAGGCCGGCACCGCGGCTCAGGGCCAACAGCAGGGTTTCGACCTGGTCGTCAGCTTGTTGTGCAATTGCTATACCTTTGATAGCTGGCTGTGCACCGTCCTCCTGGGCCAGCAGCCGAAATGACGCGTAACGCGCGTTTCGCGCCGCGTCCTCCGGGCTCTGCCCCGGGGCCGGTCGGGCATCGACATGACGCACACGCAGCGGCACGCCCAGCTGGGTGCAGAAGGCGCGGCACTGCTGCTCGAAGGCATCGGCGGCCGCCTGCAGGCCGTGGTGAACGTGAAAGGCCACCACCTGCCCCGGCCAGCGCTCGGCACAGGCCAGCAACAGCGCGGTGGAGTCGGCGCCGCCGCTGTAGGCCACGGCCAGCGGCAGCTCGGGCGTGAAGTCGTGCAGGGCCTGCGCCAGGGTCTGGCTCATGTCACGGCCCGGTGGGCGCCGGGGACCGGCTTACTTGCCGCTGGCCTTGGTGTCGGTGTAGCGGCCATAGCTCTGCAGGCGCTCGTAGCGGCGCTCCAACAGCTCCTTGACCTTGAGGTCGGCCACCTGACGGTAGGCCTCGTTGAGGGCGCGCTTGAGGAAGGCGGCCATCTGCTTCGGGTCGCGATGGGCACCGCCCACCGGCTCGTTGACGATCTTGTCCACCAGGTTGAGCGCCTTCAGGCGGTGCGCGGTGATGCCCAGTGCCTCGGCGGCATCCGACGCCTTGTCGGCCGTCTTCCACAGGATGGAGGCGCAGCCTTCGGGACTGATGACCGAGTAGACCGAGTACTGCAGCATCAGCACCTGGTCGGCCACGGAAATGGCCAACGCGCCGCCGGAGCCGCCTTCGCCGATGATGGTGGTGATGATGGGCACTTCCAGCTGCGCCATCTCGAAGATGTTGCGGCCGATGGCCTCGGACTGGCCGCGCTCCTCGGCGTCGATGCCGGGGTAGGCACCGGGGGTATCGACAAAGGTGAACACGGGCAGCTTGAACTTCTCGGCCGTCTTCATCAGGCGCAGCGCCTTGCGATAGCCCTCGGGCTTGCTCATGCCGAAGTTGCGCAGGCCGCGCTCCT
>JAYRLJ010000042.1:6902-14844 GCA_041905305.1 Hylemonella sp.
TCACGGCCCTTCTGGTGGCCGATCACCATGCAGGAATTGCCGTTGAAGCGCGCCAGGCCACCAACGATGCTCAGGTCATCGGCAAAGTGACGGTCACCGTGCAGCTCGATGAAATCGGTGAACAGTTCATTGACGTAGTCCAGCGTGTAGGGGCGCTCGGGGTGACGTGCGATCTTGGTGATCTGCCACGGCGTCAGGTTGCTGTAGACGTCCTTGGTCAGCTGAAGGCTCTTCTTGCTGAGCTGGTCGATCTCTTCGGTGATGTCCACCGCGGATTCGTTCTGCACATAGCGCAGCTCTTCGATCTTGGCCTCGAGCTCGGCAATCGGTTGCTCGAAATCGAGAAATGTTTTCTTAGCCATCGACTAACTCCTTGTTCTTCGCGTGGGCGCCGGAACCGCAGGCCTCCAGGTGGCGGGGGCGATTGCCGCACGACTCAATATTCCACCGGCACGGGGTCGAGGGAGCGCCAAATATACCAAGTCGCCACACTGCAATAGGGCGCCCAGGCGGCGGCCACTTCGCGCGCGTCGCTGCGGCTGACCGCCTCGCCGGAAAAGTAGTTCTTGCTGATGCCGTTGATCAGGCCCAGATCGTCCAGCGGCAGCACATTAGGCCGCATCAGGTGGAAGATCAGGAACATCTCGGCCGTCCAGCGGCCGATGCCCCGGATGTCCACCAGCTCGGCGATGATGGCCTCGTCGTCCATGTCGGACCAGGCCGACACCTGGAGTTGTCCGTTGTCGAAGTGCAGCGCCAGGTCCACCAGGTACTCGACCTTGCGCGCGCTCAGGCCGGCGGCGCGCATGTCGTCCACCTTCAGCTTGAGCACATTGGCCGGCGTCATCTTCCTCGGCAACAGGGCAAAACGCTCCCAGACCGACTGCGCTGCCTTGACCGAGATCTGCTGGCCGACGATGGAGCGCGCCAGTGTGGTGAAGGCGTCGCCGCGTGTCTGCAGGCAAGCATCACCATGCTGAGGGATGAGGCGCTTCATCACCCGATCCTTCTTCATCAGGTGCTTGCAGGCGTCTTCCCAGTAGTCCGGCGTGAAGACCTTGGGCGCCACGCTCTTGGCAGCTGCCACGTCAGGCCTTTCGCCGGCACGCAGCCGGAATCATGGGCACATGCCTCATTGCGCCGCCTCCCAGGTGGTGCCGGCAGCCGAGTCCTTGAGCACGATGCCCTGGGCCAGCAGTGCGTTGCGGATGCGGTCGGCTTCGGCAAAGTTCTTCGCCTTCTTGGCTTCAGCCCGGGCCTCGATCTGCGCCTGGATGGCCGCCTCGTCCAGCGTCGAGCCGGCCTTGAGATAGGCGCCCGGATCGTCCTGCAGCAAGCCCAAGCAGCCGCCCAAGGCCTTGAGCAGGCCGGCCAGCTGCGGCGAGCGGGTCTTGTTGACCTCGGTCGCCAGCTCGAACAGCGCGGCCACCGCCTCGGGCGTGCCAAAGTCCTCGTCCATGGCCGCCTTGAAGCGCGCCGCGTGAGGGTTCACCCAGTCGATCTCCACCGCCGCCGGCGTGACAGCCTGCAGCGCGGTGTACAGACGCTTGAGGGCACCGCGCGCGTCGTCCAGGTGCGCGTCGCTGTAGTTCAGCGGACTGCGGTAATGGGCGCGGATGATGAAGAAGCGCACCGTCTCCGGGTCGTACTTGGCCAGGATCTCGCGGATGGTGAAGAAGTTGCCCAGCGACTTGGACATCTTCTCGTTGTCCACGCGCACGAAGCCGTTGTGCATCCAGAACTTCGCCAGTAGCTGGCCGGTGGCGCCTTCACTTTGGGCGATCTCGTTCTCGTGATGCGGGAACTGCAGGTCGGCACCGCCGCCATGGATGTCAAAGCTCTCGCCCAGCATCTCGCAGCTCATGGCCGAGCACTCGATGTGCCAGCCCGGGCGGCCGGGGCCGTAAGCGCTGTCCCATTTGGCCTCGGCCGGCTCACTGGGCTTGGCCGACTTCCACAGCACGAAGTCCAGCGGGTCGTCTTTACCGTCGAGCACGGCCACGCGCTCGCCCGCGCGCAACTCGTCCAGCGACTTGCCCGACAGCTTGCCGTAGCCCGGGAACTTGCGCACCGCGTAGTTCACGTCACCGTTGCCGGCGCGGTAGGCCAAGCCTTTCTGCTCCAGGGTACCGATCAGGCTGAGCATCTGCGGCACGTACTCGGTGGCGCGGGGCTCGTGCGTCGGGCGCTCGATGCCCAGCGCGTCGGCATCCTGGTGCAGGGCTTCGACCATGCGGTCGGTCAGGGAACGGATGGTCTCGCCATTGTCCAGCGCGCGCTTGATGATCTTGTCGTCGATGTCGGTGACGTTGCGTACATAGGTCACGCGGTAGCCGCTGCTTTTCAGCCAACGCTGGACGATGTCGAACGCCACCATGGCCCGGGCATGGCCCAGGTGACAGAAGTCGTAGACCGTCATGCCGCAGACGTACATGCGGACATGGCCGGGCTCGATCGGGGCAAAGGATTCCAGAGCACGCGACAGCGTGTTGTAAATGCGCAAACTCATGAATGGTGCAATGACCAGCTACCCGCCGGGGGTAGCCGTTCGGAAACGTGGGCGGGGCTACAATCTGCCGCAGTATAAAGCCCCGTCGATTCCGCCCGACAGCCGGGCTGGCCCCTCAAGAACTTATGAAGCACGGCAGCGCCACCCTCTCCCATCTTCTCCGCCTGGCCATCCTGGCTGGCAGCCTGACCCTCACCGCCGCCCACGCTGACGAGTATGGCGACGTCAATCTGTTGATGCGCACCGGCAAACTGGCGGAAGCCCAGGTCAAGGTCGACCAGTACCTGGCGGCCAAACCGCGCGATCCGCAGATGCGCTTCTTCAAGGGCGTGATCCAGCGTGAGACCGGCAAAACCAACGACGCCATCGCGACCTTCACCAAGCTGACCGAGGACTACCCGGAACTGCCCGAGCCGTACAACAACCTGGCCGTGCTCTATGCGGGCCAAGGCCAGTACGACAAGGCGCGCGCCGCACTGGAAATGGCCATCCGGACCAACCCGAGCTACTCGACCGCGCACGAAAACCTGGGTGACGTCTACGCCAAGCTGGCCAGCCAGGCCTACAACAAGGCGCTGCAGCTCGACGGCAGCAGCACCACGGCCCAGCCCAAGCTGGCCCTGATCCGCGAGCTGTTCGACCCCAACGCCAAGGGCCAGCGCCCGGGTGCACAGCCGGCGCCGGCCGCGCCTGCAACCCCGGCCGCCGCCCCCGCGGCTCCGGCCGCAGCCGGCAAGCCACCGGTGGTCGCTGCAGCGCCGGCAACCGCCCCCACCAGCCCGGCGGCACCGACGACCAAACCAGCCACGGCCGACACAGCCGCCAAGGATGTCGAGGCCGCTGTGCGCGCCTGGGCCAAGGCCTGGGCGGCCAAGGACATGACGGCCTATCTGGGCGCCTATGGCAAGGAGTTTGATCCGCCGGGCAAGCAGTCGCGCAGCAGTTGGGAAAGTGAGCGGCGCCAGCGCATCGTCGGTAAGAACAGCATCAGCGTGCGACTGGAAAACCTCAGCGTGAGTGTCAACGGCAACAAGGCGGTGGCAAAATTCCGCCAGGATTACAAGGCCGACGCCCTGTCTGTCAGCAGCCGCAAGACGCTCGACCTGGTCAAGAGCGGCGAGCGCTGGCTGATCGTCCGGGAGTCAACGGGAACCTGAAGGCAGGATTCGCGTCCCACGCTTAACACGGCCGGACGCCTCATTTGCTTTGTGAACTGACATGACCCAAGGATTCTTCGCTTTTCTGCTCATCGCCGCGACCGGCCTGCTGTCGGCCGCCCCGGCCGGTGCCGAAGCCGGCAAGAAACATCAGAAGAGCGAATCCAGTGCCCGCCGCAATGCCACCAGCAACGACGGTGTGGCCGAGGCCCGCCTGATCGAGGTCTACCGCCTGACCGGCCAGGGCAAGATGCGCGATGCGCTCGCCAAGGCCGAAAGCCTGGTACGCGACTACCCCAACTTCCAGCTGGCCCAACTGGTCTATGGCGACCTGCTCACCTCACGCGCACGTCCGCTGCACAAGTTCGGCGACGTGCCCGAGGCGCTGGCGCACAAGGCCGGCGCCACCCTGGCCGAGCTGCGCGACGAATCGCAGGCCCGTATCAAGGCGCTGCGCGAACGGCCGCCGGCCGGCACCATTCCGTCGCAGTTCCTGGCGCTGTCGCCGCGCAACAAGCACGCCATCGCCGTGGACGCTTCGCGCTCGCGTCTGTACCTGTTCGAGAACACCGCCCAGGGCCTGAACCTGGTGGCCGACTACTACATCTCGGTCGGCAAGTCCGGCATCGAGAAGATGGTGGAAGGCGATGCGCGTACGCCGTTGGGGGTGTACTTCATCACCAGCAACCTCGACCCCAAAACCCTGCGCGACTTCTACGGCTCGGGCGCGCTGCCGATCAACTACCCCAACGTGCTGGACAGCAAGCGCGGCAAGACCGGGCGCGGCATCTGGCTGCACGGCACGCCGCCCAACCAGTTCTCGCGCGCACCGCTGGCCTCCGACGGCTGCGTGGTGCTGGCCAACCCGGACCTGGAGCGCATCATCCGCACGGTGGAGGTCCGCACCACGCCAGTGGTGATCTCGCACAAGATCGACTGGGTGCCGCCGCACAGCGTACGCGCTCAAAGCAAGACTTTCGAGGAAGCGCTGGCGGCCTGGCGCAACGCCAAGTCGAATGGCGACTTCCAGCAACTGCTGAGCTTCTACACGGCCGATTTCAACAGCCAGGGCAAAACCCTGCGCGAATGGGAACCCGCGCTGCGCAACGAAGTCGAGCGCGTCAAGGGCCGCCCGATCCAGCTCAAGGACCTGTCCTACCTGCGCTGGACCGATGCAGCCGACACCATGGTGGTGACCTTCGGCGAGGTGCCTGACGGCACACGGTCCGGCCCGATCAAGCGCCAGTACTGGATTCGCGAAGGCACCCAGTGGAAGATCTTTTACGAAGGCAATCTCGGATGAGTTCCCAGCCCTCCTCCCTGCTGCGGCGCGTCCTGCTCGCTGCGGCAGCCACCGTGCTGCTGCACGGCACGGCCCTGGCCCAAACCAGTACCCCGCGTGTCAAGCTCGCCACCAGTGCCGGCGACATCGTGCTTGAGCTGTACCCCGACAAGGCACCGAAGACGGTCGCCAACTTCCTCGCCTATGTCGGTAAGGGGCAGTTCGACGGCACCATCTTCCACCGCGTCATTCCCGGCTTCATGATTCAGGGCGGCGGCTTCGATGCCGCCATGAACCAGAAGGCTACCGGCAGCCCCATCGAGAACGAGGCCGCCAACGGCCTGAAAAACGACAAGTACACCATCGCCATGGCCCGTACCGGTGAGCCGCACTCGGCCACGGCGCAGTTCTTCATCAACGTCGCCGACAACGGCTTCCTCAACCACAGCGCGCCCACGCCACGCGGCTGGGGCTACGCCGTGTTCGGCAAGGTCACGGCCGGCACCGAGGTGGTCGACAAGATCGCCGCCGTCAAGACCGGCCAGCGTGGCTTCCACGGCGACGTGCCCCTCACCCCCGTTTTCATCAACTCGGCGACCCTGCTGAAATAAGAAAGTCCCCCATGAGCAACCCGCAAGTCGAACTCCAGATCGCCGGCCTCGGCACCATCACGCTCGAACTCGATGCCGCCAAGGCACCGAAGACGGTGGAAAACTTCCTGGCCTACGTTACCAAGGGCCACTTCGACGGCACCATCTTCCATCGTGTCATCCCCGGCTTCATGATCCAGGGCGGCGGCTTCGAGGTCGGCATGACCCAGAAACCCACCGACAAGCCGATCGAGAACGAAGCCAACAATGGCCTGAAGAACGACAAGTACACCATCGCCATGGCGCGCACCAACGACCCGCACTCGGCCACGGCGCAGTTCTTCATCAACGTGGCCGACAACGGCTTCCTCAACCACACCGCCCCCTCGATGCAGGGCTGGGGCTATGCCGTGTTCGGCAAGGTCACGGCCGGCACCGACGTGGTCGACAAGATCGCCGCAGTGAAGACGGGCCAGAAGGGCTTCCACGGCGACGTGCCGAAAGAGGACGTGGTGATCGAGAAGGCTGTGGTCCTGGCCTGATGGCCTGAAGGCCCGGCCGTCGCACCATGCACCCGACCACCCCCCGGATCGCGGAGCTCGCAGCCCCCGCGGACTGGCGGGTGGTCGATTTCATTTCCGACCTGCACCTGCAGGCCAGCGAACCCGACACCGTGCAAGCCTGGGCCGACTACCTGGCCCACACCCGGGCCAATGCGATCTTCATGCTCGGCGATCTGTTCGAGGTCTGGGTCGGGGACGACGCCCTCACCACCGCCGCGGACAGCCACGAGGCACGCTTCGAGTCCCGCTGCGCCACCCTGCTGCAACAGGCCAGCCGGCAGCGCGCACTGTATTTCCTGCACGGCAACCGCGACTTCCTCTTCGGCCCGGCCGCAGCGCAGGCCTGTGGCCTGACCCTGCTGGATGACCCGACCGTGCTGACCTTTGGTAGCCAGCGCTGGCTGCTCACACACGGCGACGCGCTGTGCCTGGACGACACCGACTACCTGCAGTTCCGCGCCCAGGTGCGCAGCCCCGGCTGGCAGCAGGCCTTTCTGGCCCGACCGCTGGCCGAGCGTCGCGCCGTCGCCGCCGGCCTGCGCGGCCAGAGCGAAGCGCGCAAGCACAGCGGCGCCCCCTACGCTGACGTCGATGTCGGCGCCGCCCAAGCCTGGCTGCAGGCCGCCGCCGCCCGTCACTTGATCCATGGCCACACCCACCGGCCGGCCGACCATGGGATCGGCCCGGACCTGCAGCGCCACGTGTTGAGCGACTGGGATGGCGCGGCCACCCCAGCCCGCGCCGAGGTGCTGCGCCTGCAGTTGAAGCCCACCGGCGTGCAGATGCAGCGCCTGCCCTTGGCGCCGATCCGACAGGCAGGCTGACCATGTGGGGCTGGCTGCAGCGCCTGGCCACCGCCACGCGGCGCCGGCCTGCCGACGTTCCGGACGCGCTGTGGCAGGCCACATTGGCCCATTACCCCTTTCTCGCCGAGCGCAAGCCGTCCGAATTGCAGCGCCTGCGTGAACTCTGCGGCCACTTCCTGGCGGAGAAGGAGTTCCACGGCGCACAGGGCCTGCTCATCACCGATGCGATGGCACTGGCCGTTGCCGCCCAGGCCTGCCTGCCGGTGCTGCATTTCGGCCCCGGGCGCGAGCCCCTGGCTTGGTATGACGACTTCGTCGGCATCGTCATTCATCCAGACGAAGTGGTGGCACGGCGCGAGGTGGTGGACGACGACGGCGTGGTGCATCACTACGACGAAGTGCTGGCCGGCGAAGCCATGCAGGCCGGCCCGGTGATGCTGAGCTGGCAGGACGTCAGCGCCGCGTCACCCGACAGCGGCTACAGCGTGGTGATCCATGAGTTCGTGCACAAACTCGACCAGCGCGATGGCGCCGCCGATGGCTGCCCGCCGCTGCCGGCGGGCTTTCTGGGCAGCACCAGTGCGCGCCAAGCGCGCGGCCACTGGCAGGAGACCCTGCAGGCCTCGTATGACACCTTCCGGGAGCAAGTGATCAAGGCCGAGCGCTTCGGTGCTGAAGCGCCCTGGCTCGACCCCTATGGCGCCGAGGCGATCGACGAATTCTTCGCCGTCGCCAGCGAAGCCTACTTCGTCAACCGCGCCCGCTTCGCGCAGGACTTCCCTGTGCTGCTGCCGCTGTTCGACGCCTTCTACCAGCGCCCGGCCTCGCACGGGCGCTGAGCGCCATCAGCGGCGCAGCAGCGTCTTGAGGACCTGCTGCAGGCGACGGGCCTGGCCCGCCTCGTAAGCAGCCCCGAGTACACGCGCCACGTCCTGGCCCCAGGTCTGGGCCGGCGCCGGGTCGTTGCGCCGCGTCAGCAATTGCAGTTGCAGCGCACGGCGGGCTTCAAGCTCGGCGGCCGGTGTCGGCACCTCG
>JAYRLJ010000043.1:0-14806 GCA_041905305.1 Hylemonella sp.
TAATACCCTGATTGAATAACGGTCTGATGCCACCTCGGAGCATCGATCCAACCACGGAGGTAGCAGGGCCATGCGTCGATTTCGTTGGGGGGTGGCGACCGCTCTGTGGTTCTGCTTGGCCTTGTCCACGGGGTTCAGCGCACATGCCGTATCGCCTGCGCCGGTGGTGGTGGTGGTGGGCCTGACCGCCGAATTTGGCGTACGGGGCAGCCAGACAGCGCAGTCCATTGAAAAGGGCATCCTGCTCGCAATCGACGAGATCAACGCTGCTGGCGGTGTGCTGGGTGGGCGGGAGTTGCGCCTGGAGACGCGCGACGACCGTGGCGTGCCGGCGCGGGGCGTCGACCACTTCAACGATTTTGCCGCTCGCGCCGAGGTGGTCGGCGTATTCTGCGGACGCTTTTCACCCGTCGCGATTGAAATCGCCGCCATCGCCGCGCAGCGCAAGATGTTGCTGCTCGATCCGTGGGCGGCAGCCGATGACATCACCAAGCGGCGCGGTGCTGCACCCAACTATGTCTTCAGGCTGTCGCTGACCGACAGCTGGGCCTTGCAGGCCATGCTGGACCATGCGCGGGCGCGCGGGATCAGTCGCTTCGCTTTGTTCGTACCGAACACCGCCTGGGGGCGAAGCAGCGAAGCGGCCATGCTGGCCTACAGCCGTCGGCACCCGGGCTTGCAACACGAGGTCTTCTGGTACAACTGGGGCGACACCGACTTCGTCGAGCGCCTGAACCAGGCGCGCGGGAAGGGGGCCCAGGCCGTGCTGACGGTGACCAATGAATTCGAGGGATTGCCCATGATCAGCCAGATGGCGGCCATGCCCGCATCACAACGGCTGCCCATCATTTCGCACTGGGGGTTGCTGGGCGGCGACTTTGCGACGGCGGCGCGCCCCTATCTGGAACTGGTCGACTTCTCGGTCGTGCACAGCTTCAGTTTCAGCGATCCGCAAGGCACCAAAGCGCGGGTGGTGGCTGCCGGTGTCAAGCAGCGCTTCGGGGTCGATGTCACTCAGCTGCGTGCCCAACTGGGCTTCGCGCATGCCTATGACCTGACGCATCTGTTGGCGAAGGCGATCAACAAGGCCGGCAGCACCGACCGCGCTGCCATTCGCGTGGCCATGGAGAGCCTGGATGCCCATGAGGGGCTGGTGCGCCGCTATGCCAAGCCCTTTACAGCCCAGCGCCACGAGGCGCTGGATGCCAGCTTTGCACGCATGGCCCGCTTTGACAAGGACGGCAACCTGAGATCGATCGGCGGACTCAAATAACAAGCAACAACAAGCAACATGGGTGGTCTGGCACGGTTCAAACAGTTTCTTCGCGGGCGTTTTGCCCAGTTGGACCTGCGTGGCAAGATCACGCTGGCGCTGCTGATGGCCGCGATGGTGTTGGGCGGCGTCATCACGTTGACTTCCTACCAGTTGTTTCGCAAGCAGCTGGTCGAAAAGACGGAAGAACTGCTGGAAGCCCATGCCCTGCTGGAACAGCGGGAAATTGAACTTCGACTCAGCGGCATCATCACCCTCGCAGATTCCCTGGCCGTGAACAATGTCACCGCCAATGCACTGGCAGATTCCCGTGGGCGCGAAACCTATCTCGATCCGCTCTTGCGCAACCAGCGGCTGGGGGTGGCCGGCGCGGACATCACCATTGCTGACCACCGTGGCCGTCCTGCGGCGAGTACCGACGCGGTCCTGACTGACTTCAGCGCCTACAAGAGTTTTCAGAGCGTCATGGCCCAGGGGCATGCGGCGCTGGAGATCGAGCATCCGGCACAACCCAATGCCAGGCTGCTGATGGTGCTGCCTATCCATTACCGGTTGACCGGCAATGTGGAAGGTGCGGTTGTCCTGCGCGTCCCCCTGGCTAGCCTGCTAAGCCAGGAGTGGGATGACAGTCTCTGGCTCAGTGACGAGTCCGGCCAGCTGATGGCAGGTCTGCGTCCGAGCGGGCCGGTATTTGAGCGCGCCAACGTGCTGCGTCTCCCTCCACCGTTTGAAACCGCGCGATTCCGCGTCGTGCTGTCGCGGGACCGGACATCAGCATTTCGCGCCTTGGATGTACTGCTGCTGGTATTTACCGTGACCGGGGTGTTCGTGCTGTTCGGGGTGCTCGCGTTTGCGCACTGGGGGACGAGGTTCATCACCCGGCCGCTGGGTGAAATCGCGGCCGCCGCAGAAGAAATCGCATCGTCAGGAAGGCCGGTGGCCATGCTGCCGGTACGCCAGGATGATGAATTCGGCCGGCTGGCGAGCGCCTTCAACACGATGGTGGACCGTTTGCGCGAGTCGTATTCGGAACTGGAGAGCCGGGTGCTGGAGCGCACCCGTGAATACGAACGCAGCCGTCGTGAGGTGGAGGAGGCCAGCAAGCTGCTGCGGGAGGCCGTTCAGAGCATTGCGGTCGGTTTCACGATCTACGACGAAAACGACCGACTGGTGATGTGCAATGAGGCCTATCTCCGTTTTTATGAACACAGTCGTGACCTGATCGTGCCGGGCGCCCGCTTCGAGGACATCGTGCGCCAGGGGGCGCAACGGGGGCAATACCCTGAAGCGGTGGGTAATGTCGAGGCATGGGTTGCCCAGCGCGTGGCCCAGCATCGACAGGCCCAGGGCACGCCCATCGAGCAGCGTCTGGACGACGGACGCTGGCTGCTGATCATCGAGCACCGCACGCCCAGCGGTTATATCGTCGGTAACCGCATTGATATCACGGAATTCAAGGCCACGGCCAAGGCGCTGCGGGACAGCGAGGAGCGTTGGGAACTGGCCTTGCGCGGTGCCAACGACGGGGTCTGGGACTGGAACCTGGTGACCGGCGAGGCGTTCTATTCGGACCGTTCCAAGACCATGCTGGGCTACGAGAGCGGCGACATTGCCAATAGCATGGATGAGTGGCTGCTACGCGTGCATCCCGACGATGTCGAGCGTACGCGTCAGCTATATGCCCAGCATCTGCGGGGCGAGACGGAGTTCTACGAGGCCGAGTACCGCCTGCGCTGCATGGTTGGCCGCTACATTGGGGTGCTGTGTCGGGGCAATGTGCTCCTGGAGGTGGTGGGTACGGCGATCCGGATCGCCGGCTCCAACACCGACATCACCGAGCGACGGGCTGCCGAGGCCAGGATCCGGGACCGCACCGAGCAGCTCAATGCCATCTTCTCGCTCAGCCCGGACGGCTTCGTCTCCTTCGATCTCGATCGCCGTGTCAAGTACGCCAGCCCGGCGTTCAAACGGATGACCGGCCTTGACGAAGCGGAGGTGGTCGGTCTCGACGAGGCGGCATTTTCGCAGCAGCTGGCACAGAAGTGCAGCAGCCATGCACGTTTCCCCGGCATGGATGCCCTGCGTGCGGGTCAATCGGATGAGATCGAGAAGCTGGGTATTCATACCAACACACGGCGCCATCTGATCGAAATGGCCCATGCCGGCAAGCGGACCCTGGAGGTGGGGGTGCGCATGTCTGACGCCGAAACGGTGTCACAGATCCTGTACTTCCGCGACGTCACGCATGAGACCGAGGTCGACCGGATGAAGAGTGAGTTCCTGTCGACGGCGGCGCATGAGCTGCGCACACCCATGTCCAGTATCTACGGCTTTTCCGAGTTGCTGCTCGCCCAGCGCCTGTCGGAGCAGAAGAAGATGGACTGCATCAACGCCATCCATCGGCAGTCCAAGCTGATGATCTCAATCGTCAACGAGTTGCTTGACCTGGCGCGGATCGACGCGCGCCGCGGCAAGGATTTCGACTTTGTCCGCATCGACCTGCGCGTGCTGCTGCAAGAGATCACCACCAACTTCAAGGCGCCGAACGATCGGCCAGGCCCGATCGAGCCGACGAATCCGTCCTCGCACTGGGTGTTGGCCGACGCGACCAAGCTGACGCAGGCGGTGACCAATGTCCTGTCCAATGCCTATAAATACTCTCCCGCGGGCGGGGACGTGTCCATCGAGCTGGTCGAAAGGGCTGCCTCCGAAGGTGCCGGTCGTCGCTGCGGCATCCGGATCACTGACCGGGGCATCGGCATGACGCCGGAGCAGTTGGGGCGTGTCAGTGAGCGGTTTTACCGCGCAGACAAGTCGGGCAAGATTCCCGGCACGGGGCTCGGCATGAGCATCGTCAAGGAAATCATCGAGTTGCACGGGGGCGAGATGACGCTTGAAAGCGAGTTGGGCGCCGGCACGACGGTCACCATGTGGCTGCCGGCTGCATGAAGGGTTCTTGACGCACCATATTCTTGTCATGCAAACTGATTCCATGTCTCTCCCGAGTAATGCTGCGCCGTCTGCAGACACCGATGAGTTGCTGTTCGCAGATGATCTGCCGCAGGATGACCGCTTGCCCAGCCAAGTTTGGCGGGTGCTGATCGTCGATGACGAACCGGACGTCCATCGCGCCACGACGTTTGCCTTGTCGGACGTGATGATCATGGGGCGTACGCTGGAGTTCCTGCACGCCTATTCCTCGGAGCAGGCGGTGTCCATACTGAGGCAGGAAACGGGCATCGCGGTCATCCTGCTGGATGTCGTCATGGAGAGCGAACATGCCGGACTGGAGCTGGTGAGAATCATCCGCCAATCGCTCAAACTGTCGGACGTCCGCATCATCCTGCGCACCGGCCAGCCCGGGCAGGCGCCGGAAATCGAGACTATCCATGACTACGACATCAACGATTACAAGACCAAGTCCGAGCTGACGCGTACCAAGCTGTATGCGTCCATCACCTCGGCGGTACGCGCCTACCAGCAGATTCGCGCGCTGGATGAACTGGCCTTCTATGACCGCTTGTCGCGTCTGCCGAATCGCAACCGTTTCATCGATCTGGTGGAAGAGCAACTCAAGCAGGCGGGTGGCAAGGACCAGGTCATAGCCATTCTGGACATCGATGATTTTGCCGAAGTCAACGACGCACTCGGACACCAGCAGGGCGACCGCCTGCTGCAGGCCGTGGCGGAACGATTGCGTAGCAAGCTCGGCCAAGACATCCTGCTGGCCCGTATTGGTGGGGACACCTTCGGTCTGATGGGCCGCGTCAGCACGCTTTATCCTTTCGGCCTGCTCGACCTGTTTCACGAGCCCTTTTCGGTATTGGATGGCAGCATGGTCGTCGCGGCGACGCTGGGGCTGGTCCGCCTGAACGACGTGCGCGGCGGCGGGCTGGATGCATTGAAGGATGCCAACATTGCCCTCAAGCGTGCCAAGAAGAACCGTCGTGGCAGCTATGTGCTTTATTCCCCCGAGATGGGCTTCGACATCCGCGAGCGGGTGCGCCTGCTCAGGGGGCTGCGCAGTGCGGTCGACAATGAGCGATTGTTCATCGTTTACCAGCCGCAGATTCATCTTGATACCGGGCGCGTGGTTGGCTTGGAAGCGCTTTTGCGTTGGCGTGATGACAAGGATGGCTTCGTGCCGCCGGACCAGTTCATTCCGCTGGCCGAGACTTCCGGGCTGATCGTGGTGCTGGGCGACTGGGTGTTGCGCACCGCCTGCCATGAGCTCATGCGCTTCCAGGGTATGGGTTGGCCGAAGTTGCGTATGTCGGTCAATGTGTCGCAGGTGCAGTTTCGACATCCGGCGTTTCTGGCCAAGCTCCAGGCAGCCTTGCTGGACACCGGTATCAACCCTGGGGATCTGGAGCTGGAGCTCACCGAATCGATTGCCATGGAGGACGCCGGCTTCATCCTTGACACCCTCACGGCCATCAAGGCTTTGGGCATCTCGATTGCGATTGACGACTTCGGGACGGGTTACTCCTCGCTGAGCCAGCTGCGCCAGCTGCCGGTCGATCGCCTGAAGATCGACCGTGTGTTTGTGGGCGAGCTCGACCATGAAGTGCAGGGCGGCCACATTGCCAACATGGTGGTGGAGCTGGGACGCAACCTGGGCCTGACGGTGATTGCCGAGGGCGTCGAGGAAGAAGCACAGGCCCAGGCCCTGCGGGCCATGGGATGCCATGAAGCGCAGGGCTTTCTGTATGCCCGGCCCCTGGCGGTGCAGGATCTCAAGAATTGGCTGATCGAGCACGATCCCCCGATGCAGCGCTGAAAGCCGTGGAGCTACACTCGCTCCACCATGTACCTGCCGCCCCAATTCAAGTCTGAGGACCGCAACCATGCGTTGGCGCTGATGCGAGCCTGCCCGCTGGCCAGCCTCATCAGTACCGATGACGACGGCTGGCCTTATGTCACGCACCTGCCCTTGCATGTCCAAGAGCAGGGGGATGCGTTGCTGTTGCTGGGGCACGTGGCCAAGCCCAATCCGCATGGGCGCTATCTACAAGCACGCCCTCAGGCGCTGGTGACGTTCCTCGGGCCGCATGGCTACATGTCGCCGTCGGTTTACCCCGATCGCCAGCGTGTGCCGACCTGGAACTATGTGGCGGTGCACTGCAAGGTCACGGCGACGCTGGTGGAGGCCGCCGAGGCCAAGGATGCCTTGCTGAAAAAGCTCATCGGCGACCACGAGCCGGCCTATGCCGCGCAGTGGCGCAGCCTGGGCGAAGACTATGCGCACAAGATGCTGGCCGGCATCGTGGCGTTCGAGTTGCACGTCACCGAATGGCAGTGCAAGCTCAAGCTCAACCAGCATCGTCCCGAGTCGCACGCCGCCATGCGGGCGCGCTACGCAGCCGGCAATGCCGATGCCCAGGCCTTGGTGCCCTGGATGGACCGCTTGGGACTTGGGCCGCATGAGTGACGCCCAGTTCATGGCGCAGGCACTGCAGCAAGCCCATCTGGCGGCCCAGGCGGGCGAAGTGCCTGTCGGCGCCGTAGTGGTCCGGCACGGGCAGGTCATCGGCGTCGGCCATAACGCGCCGATCGGCCGGCACGATCCGAGTGCGCATGCGGAGATCATGGCCTTACGGGCCGCGGCGGACGCACTGGGGAACTACCGCCTGGATGGCTGCGAACTTTTTGTCACGCTGGAGCCCTGTGCCATGTGCACCGGGGCCATACTGCACGCCCGGCTGCAGCGTGTCGTCTACGGCGCCGCCGATCCCAAGACTGGGGTGGCTGGCTCGGTGCTGAACCTGTACGCGCAGCCGCAGCTCAACCATCAGACGCGGGTGCAAGGCGGCGTGCTGGCCGACGAATGCAGCGCCTTGCTGCAGCAGTTCTTCCAGCAGCGGCGTGGCCAGTCGCGCGCGACCAGCCAACCACTGCGCGAGGACGCCTTGCGCACGCCGGAGGCCCGCTTTGCCAACCTGCCGGACTACCCTTGGCAGGCCCGCTACCTGAACGACCTGCCGGCCCTGGCCGGACTGCGCATGCATTACCTGGACGAAGGTCCGGAGGATGCGCCGCTGACCTGGCTCTGCCTGCACGGCAACCCGGCCTGGAGCTACCTGTACCGCAAGATGATCCCGGTGTTCCTGGCGGCAGGGTATCGCGTGGTGGCGCCGGACCTGATCGGCTTTGGCAAGAGCGACAAGCCCAAGAAGGAATCAGCCCACAGCTTCAGCTGGCACCGCCAGGTGCTGCTGGAGTTCGTGCAGCGCCTCGATCTGAGCCGGGTGGTGCTGGTCGTGCAGGACTGGGGCGGCTTGCTCGGCCTGACCTTGCCCATGGCCGATCCGGGGCGCTACCAAGGTCTGTTGGTCATGAATACGCTGCTGGCCACCGGCGATGCGCCGTTGTCGGCAGGCTTTCTGGCATGGCGCGAGATGTGTGCCCAGAAGCCCGACTTCAGCGTCGGGCGTTTGCTGGCCCGTGGCAATCCGACGATGCGGGCCGAAGAGTGTGCCGCCTATGACGCGCCGTTCCCGGACCGTGGCCACCGCGCCGCCTTGCGCGCGTTTCCGCCCATGGTGCCCGAGACCGAGGAGGCCGACGGCGCGGCGCTGTCGCGCCAGGCGCGCGAATTCTGGCGTCACGACTGGAGTGGCCGCAGCCTGATGGCCATCGGCACCCAGGATCCGGTCCTGGGCACACCTGGCATGCGCGCGCTGCAGACCCTGATCCGCGGTTGCCCCGAGCCGCTACTGCTCGAACACGCTGGGCATTTCGTGCCGGAGCAGGGCGCGGCCGTTGCACAAGCTGCCGTTCGCCACTTTGCCGACTGAAGCCGGAATCAGAACAATACTTACCCGTTCATGAAAAAACACATTTACATCTATTCGCCTTCCGGCGCCGTACGTGACAAGGCGGCCTTTCGACGCGGCATCAAGCGTCTGCAGGCGATGGGGCATGAGGTCGAGGTCGATCCGGCCGCGCTGAACAGTTTCCAGCGCTTTGCCGGTGACGACGCCACCCGCCTGGCAGCCATCGGCCGGGCGGCGGCCAGCGGCGCCGATGTGGCCTTGATTTCGCGCGGCGGCTATGGCCTGACGCGCCTCCTGGGCGCGCTGCCTTACAAGGCGGTGGCCAAGGCGATCGAGCGCGGAACCCAGTTTGTCGGCCTGAGTGATTTCACGGCCTTCCAACTGGCGGTGCTGGCACGCACCGGCGGCGCGACCTGGGCCGGCCCCTCGCTGTGCGAGGGCTTTGGTGTCTCAGACCAGGCCGATTCGGCGGACGGGCATGGCCACGGTGGCGGCGGGCCGGACGAGATCATGGAGGCTTGCTTTGACGACCTGCTCCAGGGGCAGGGGGAGGGGACCGGTTGGCGTCAGCGCCGCGAGCCGCCGCCAGTTGCTACAAAAACAGCAGCATTCCATGCCCGCCACATGGGCGATGAGGCCCGTTTTTCCATCAAGGATGGGATGCTTTGGGGTGGCAACCTGGCGGTACTGTGCTCGCTGGTGGGCACGCCCTACCTGCCCCAGGTGAAGGGTGGCATCCTGTTTTTGGAGGATGTGGCCGAACACCCTTACCGCATCGAACGCATGTTGACCCAGCTGCTGCATGCAGGGGTACTGGCGCAGCAGAGGGCCATTGTGCTGGGACAGTTCACCGAGTACAAGCTGGTGCCACACGACAAGGGCTACAAGCTGCAAAGTGTGGTGGACTGGCTGCGCAGCCAGCTCAAGGTACCGGTGTTGAACAATCTGCCGTTCGGCCATGTGCCGACCAAGGTGTTGCTGCCGGTAGGCATCCCGGTGGACCTGCTGGTGCAGGGGCGCGACGTCCTGCTGGTCTGGGGGCACCCGCACTGAGTGGCGCGGGCGAGCCGTCAATGCCGATGCGGCACGGGGCGTGAGAACATGCCTTTGGGCAAGGTACCCTCGAACAGGCCGGTGATGTCCTTCAGACTTTGCCGGGCAACACGCTCACCCTGAAGATAGGAGAGTGCGGCCATCAGGTCGCTGCGCAAGTACCACAGCGCCTGCAGATCGGTGGCGAACAGGATGCGGCGCTCCACCTGGGGAAAGATCCGGCATCCATCGTCCTGCAGCAGGTCGAGCATGGCTTGACGAATGGTTTCGAGTTGGGCGGGGCTGCGCGGCGGCGCGGCCACGCTGGCGCCAAGCAGGCTTTGCATGCTGCTGATGAAGGTGACAGCCATTCGCCGCATTTTCTTGTCCTCCCCTGCCCAACCTGATTTGGATCGACCTTAAATCAGTCCGATCATCAGGAAGGCTAGGGTTTTCCCTTGCGGGCGAGGGAAAAACCTCATGAGAATCAGTGGGTTAGCCAAGGTCGATCAAGTAGTATCTGAATCACTCTTCGTCATCTCGCCTTACATCGACCGCATCATGCACAGCTTCCGCTCCCACTACATTGCCGGGCAATGGGTTCCCGCCCGTTCCCCAGAAACCTTCCTGGTCCATGACTCCAGCACCGAAGAGGTGATGGCCAGCGTGCCCGCTGGCACGGCGGACGAGGCGGCGGCGGCCGTCCAGGCCGCGCGCGATGCCTTCGACGCCTGGGCCGGACTGCCGGCGGCCACACGGGCCGATTACCTCGACAAGATCTCCGCGGGCCTAAAGGCGCGCATGGATGAGGTGGCGCTGGCGATTGCGCGCGAAGTCGGCATGCCGCTCAAGCTGGCCCGTAGCGTGCAGGTGGGCGGCCCGGTGTGGAACTGGGCCAACTTTGCCAAGGTCACGCGTACCTTCGCATGGGAAGAGAAGGTGGGTAACTCCCGGGGGGTGCGCGAGCCCATTGGTGTGGTCGGTTGCATCACGCCCTGGAACTTCCCGCTCAACCAGATCACCCTCAAGGTCGCGGCGGCGCTGGGCGCGGGCTGCACCGTGGTGCTCAAGCCCAGCGAGGTGGCGCCGGTCAACGCCATGCTGCTGGCCGAAATCATTCACGACGCCGGTCTGCCGCCGGGTGTCTTCAACCTCGTCAATGGCGCCGGCCCGGTGGTGGGCGAGGTACTGGCGACCCATCCGGCGGTGGACATGGTCAGCTTCACCGGCTCCACCCGTGCGGGCAAGCGGGTGGCCGAACTGGCCAGCCAGACGGTCAAGAAAGTGGCCCTCGAACTCGGTGGCAAATCGGCCAGCGTCATCCTCGACGACGCAGACTTCGAAGCCGCGGTCAAAGGCACGCTGTCGGCATGCCTGCTCAACAGTGGCCAGACCTGTTCGGCGCACACCCGCATGCTGGTGCCCGAACATCGCCTGGATGAAGTGAAGGCGCTGGCCCAGGCTGCCATTGCCAAGTACTCGATCGGCCCGAGCCTGGAGGAGGGTAGCCGGCTTGGGCCCCTGGTGAGTGCCGCACAGCGCGATCGGGTCATCGGCTTCATTGAGCAGGGCCTGAAAGAGGGCGCCGAACTGATCGCCGGCGGCCCGGCGCGTCCGGGCTTTGACAAGGGTTACTTTGTCCAGCCCACGATTTTGCGGGTACGCCCGGGCGACACCCTGGCGCAGGAAGAGATTTTCGGTCCGGTGCTGGTGATCATCACGTACCGGGACGAAGACGAGGCCGTACGCATAGCCAACAACACCATCTACGGTCTTGGCGGTGGCGTCTGGGGCAAGGACGAAGCGCGGGCCGTCGCCGTGGCGCGCCGCATGCGGACTGGCCAGGTGGACATCAACGGTGGGCCGTTCAACGCCAACGCGCCGTTTGGTGGCTACAAGCAGTCCGGCATCGGACGCGAGAACGGCAAGTACGGCTTCGAAGAGTTCCTCGAATACAAAGCGCTACAGTTCAAGCCGGCCTAGCGGCCGACCATCGGTGGTCTATGCCCTAAACTGTGGGCTTGAACAGAAAATTGAAGTCCAGCGCATGGGTGTCCAGACCACCGTTGTTTTCACGGATCTGATTGGCAGTACGTCGGTCTTCGAACTGCTGGGCAATGCCAAGGCGACCCAGGCGGTCACGCAGCTCACCCGTTGGATCAGCGAAGTTTTTGCCGCTCATGGTGGGCGCGTCGTCAAGACGCTGGGCGACGGTGTTCTGGCCGTTTTTCCCAGTGCAGGCCAGGCCGTGGACGCCGTCGTCGAGATGCAGCGCGCGCAGCAGAAACGGCTGGCGCAGCAGTCGCCCGTTATCCGCATGCCAATCCGCGTCGGGGTTTCGACTGGCGAGGTCGAGATTGTTGACGGTGATTGTTATGGCGACGCCGTCAACGTTGCCTCCCGCCTGAACGACCTGTGCGCTGCGCACGAGATCTGGATCAGCAGCAGCGAACTCGACTATTCGGACCGCGTGGACGGCGTGCGCTTTCGCCTGCTGGGGCCGATCACGGTCCGGGGTCGGGCTGAACCCTGTACCGTCTATCGCGTGGAATGGCAGGACGAAGACAGCAGCGAATTCCTGACGCGCCAAGCCGACGTTGACCCGCAGGAGCTGGCGGCCCAAGGTGACGTGCTCGGGGGGCAGGTCGAGTTGTCACGCCAAGACCAGACTAAGACCTTCAAGTCGTTCGAAATGCCGGTGCACATCGGACGCATCCGGCATTCGGCCTTTGTCGTCAACGACCCTCGGGTCTCTCGAACCCATGCCCGCATCGAATGGCGTAACGGCAGCATCATGTTGGTGGACGTCAGCAGCTACGGCTCCTGGGTCCGCTTCGCGGGTGCCGGGACCGATGTGCTGCTCAGACGCGAGGAGTGCGTGTTGCATGGCGAGGGCGAAATTGCCCTGGGCGCCTCGTTTGCTGATCCGACGGTGCCGATCGTGAAATTCCGCGTCGCCTGAGGGGCAGCAGTCGGCGTGTTCACGTTTGATGTTTAACTTAACATAATATACATCGTATTAAATTAAAGGGTTGATCATGGGTCCCCGTGAAGCCCTGGTGGCACCCTAAGTGGTCGCTTAAAGGGAGGAAATTGCAATCACACTGTGAGATTCCCGCACGCAAACCCGATGTAGGGATAAAACCCTTATAGATCAACAAGTTAACATCTATTGCTCATCGTGTTTGTTGACCGATCTCATCCGCGCGTTTGTTCGAAACATTACTCAAGAAAAAATTGAAGCAATTTCTAGTCATTGATGAACCAGTTTGAGATAAACAAGAGCGATGACGATGAACGGAAACTGTTCAAAGATTATTTATGCTGCTTCTAAGCCGACTGGCAAGAAGCCAGCTGTACGGGCCACACTACCATTGCCCGCGCGGCTGGCGCGCCCGGACGAAGGCCGCAATGATGTCCGCGGACTCCTTGCGATTGACGCGCTGGGCAAAGTCGATGGCGCTCAGCCCGAGTTGGTTCTTCAGCAAAGGATCGGCGCCGGCTTCCAGCAGCAGCTTGACCGCCGAGGGGGTGCCATACATGGCCGCCATCATCAGCGGCGTCGTGCCGTTGGGCGATTCGGCATCGACATAGGCGTGCTGTTCCAGCAGCAGATTCATGATCTGCAGATGGCCATGGGTGGCGGCGTAATGCAGCGGCGTCCAGCCGGGTTTGTTGACGTCCGCCCCCTTGTCCAGCAACTGGCCGACGGTCTCCGTCATGCCTTTGAGGGCAGCGATCATGAGCGGACTCTCGTCCTGCTGGTTTCGCGCCTCGATGTCGATCTTGGGCCAAGCCAATAGCACCGCCAGTACCTTGGGCGACGGCTCGCGCAGGGCCAGCATCAAGGGATGGTCCCCGGCGGCGTTACGTGTGTTCGGGTCAAAACCGCGCTGGATCAGGCTACTGATGGCCTGGGCGTCATCCTGTTTGATGGCTGTAAAAAAATCATCGAAAGAGCCCGCTCTGGATAGTGAAACTCCAATAAAAACAATGAGATATAGAAAATACTTAATGTTATGTCTCATGTTTCAGGGGCGGAATAAGGCGTTGAAATTTTGGCTGGTGACCTCGGCCACGCGTTCCACCGGACACTGTGTGAGGTCGGCAATCTGCCGTGCAACGAAGGGCACCAAGGCAGGGCTGTTGGTCTTGCCGCGATACGGCACCGGCGCCAAATAAGGACTGTCCGTTTCGATCAGCATGCGGTCCAGCGGCACGAAACGTGCCACGTCGCGCAGGTCTTCGGCACTCTTGAAGGTCAGGATGCCGGAGAACGAGATGTAAAAACCCAAGTCGAGCGCAGCACGTGCCACGTCGGCGGTCTCGGTGAAGCAGTGGAACACGCCGCCCGCGCTGCCGGCCGACCCGTCTTCCCCCTCCTCCTTCAGGATGGCCACCGTATCGGCCGACGCGCTGCGGGTGTGGATGACCAGCGGCTTGCCGAGTTGCCGTGCCGCCCGGATATGGATGCGAAAACGCTCCCGCTGCCACGCCATGTCCGCCACCGTACGGTCGCCCAGACGGTAATAGTCCAGGCCGGTCTCGCCGATGCCGAGCACACGGGGCAAGGCGCCGCGGCTGAGAAGGTCGTCGAGCGACGGTTCCGTCACGCCCTCGGTATCGGGATGCACCCCCACCGTGGCCCAGAAATTGTCGTGCGCCAGCGCCAAGGCATGGACTTCCGGAAACTCCTCCAGCGTGGTGCAGATGCACAGTGCGCGCGTGACCTGGGCCTCGGCCATGGCCTGGCGGATCTGCGCCAGATCAGCGCGCAGTTCGGGAAATGTCAGATGGCAGTGGGAATCGGTAAACATCGGGGATCAATACATGGGGGCGGTTGCCAGCCAGGCTGGCCGTGCGGTCAGATCGTCTGGGTCGAACGATCGGACGAAAGATGGGTGCCCAGGATCTCCTCGATCTTGAGCTTGAGCGCGTGCGACTTCTCGTCATTGGGAAACTGGATGCCCACGCCTTGCGCCCGTCCGCCCGCCGCCTTGGCGGGGGTGATCCAGGCCACCTCGCCGGCCACCGGATAGCGCTGGGTGTCGTCCGGTAACGTCAGCAGCACATAGACATCGTCGCCCAGCCGGTAGTCGCGGGTGGTCGGGATGAAGATGCCGCCCTCTGCAAACAGCGGTATGTAGGCCGCGTACAGCGCAGCTTTCTCTTTGATCGCCAGCTGGATGACGCTCGGGCGGGCGGCGGGGGCTTGGGAGTCGCTCATGGGGCTCGTGTGCTCAGGCCTTGCAGTTTAGGGCGGCATGGGCCCGGCTCACAAGGTCTTCCAGCATCAGCCCGCTGTTGAAAGGGTGTTCCGCGGTGCGGCTGGCGGCGGCCAGTTCTTTCGACCAGGCCATCAGGGCGGCGGGTGAGCTTGCGGCAGGCAGCTCGGCGGGCTCGAAAAAACGCGGCGCTGCACCGGACAGCGTGGCCAGCAGATCGTGGCTAAGTTTGTGCAAGGCATCGATCAGCTGCGCCGGCGCCCAGTCCTTGATGGCGCCCACGTCCCCCCGGGCCATGGCCCGCGGCAGCGCACGCCAATGGGCCGGATCGCGTCCGGAAGCCGCAAAACGCAGCGCGTCTTCCGGCCGACCACCGGCGGCACGCAGCAGCACCGCGGCATCGGCGGCGGGCAGCCCTTGGGCCTGCAACCAGTCCTGCGCGGCGCTAGCCTCCGGCCACAGCATGGTGTGGCCGAGGCAGCGACTGCGGATGGTCGGCA
>JAYRLJ010000414.1:0-2624 GCA_041905305.1 Hylemonella sp.
GTCTTGCGGTCATTGGGGGTCAGCGTGCCGCTGCCCGCCTTGACCATGAGTTCGCGCATTTCCTGCACCAGGTTGACGGCATCGCCCAAAGAGCTTTCGGCCTGGGCGATGGCATTGCGCTGCACTTCCAGTGCGCGCTGCTCGGTCTGGATGCGGGTGATGCGGGTGAGCGCGCGCTCGGCCTGGGCGGCGGCCACCGGGTCGTCGCTGGGGCGCACCACGCGCTTGCCCGAGGTCAGGTTGTCCTGCAGGCCCACCAGGCTGGAATGGCGCTCGCCCAGATTGCGCAGCGCGTTGTCGTACATGTTGGCGGTACCGACGCGCGTGAAGGTGTTGCTCATGTCAGTTCTCCTTGCGCGAATCAACGGCCCATGGATGAGATCAGGCTGTCAAACACATTCTGCGCAATCTGGATCATCTTGGCAGAGGCCTGGTAGGCCTGTTGGTATTGGATCAGACGGGCGGCCTCTTCGTCCAGATTGACCCCGGAGATGGCGGTGCGGTCGCCTTCGAGCTGGGCGGCGATCTTCTCCGACACCTGGGCGGCAAACTGCGCGCTCTGCGTGCGTGTGCCCACCTGGGCCATCAAACCAGCGTAGCCGTCGGCGAGGGTCGCGTCGTCGAACATCTTCACATCGCGCAGGCCCAGCAGCGCGCTGGCATTGCCTGCGTTGCGCTTGTACCAGTCGCCGTAGGTGGGGTTCAGCGCATTGTCGATGACCACCGTATCGCCCGCCGCCGGTGTGCCGTTGAGGGTGACCGACCACCCCGTGGGCGGCACGGCAGCGTCGTAGTTGATGGCCTGGCCCGACACGTAGTTGTGCACCACGGCGCCCGTGTCCGAGCGCGTGTAGGTGTTGGGGCCGGTGAAGGTCAGCGTCACCGGCACGGTGGCGCCGGGCGGGTTGGTGAGCGCCTTCAGGCTGGACATCTTGAGCTGTCCGGTGTTGCTGGGCCCCAGCGTCACGTTGACCGGGTTGGCCGCCGCCAGGTCGCGCGGCGAATACACCATGGAGGCGATGTTGTTGGCTGCGCCCTGCAGTGAATTGATGAGGAAGCGGTCGCCTGCGGCGGGCGCGCCGGTGATGGTCAGTGCCAGCCCTTCGTCGGCGAACAGGTCGTTGATGGTGGCGTAGCCCGGCGGTGGCAGCGCCGGGCCAAATTCGAATGTTTTTCCGTCGGACACGCGCTGCACGGTGCCAGCGTTGGCTGCCGTGAAGGTGATTTCATAGTTCGATGCGGCCAACTGGGTGGGGTCGGACACTGCCAGCGCAATGGTGGCGCCCGAGACATTGGTGCTGGCGGAGCGGGCGTCGGCCAGCGCAATGGGCGTGAACAGGTTGCCGCCCACCTGACCATCCAGCGTGAGGCCCAGCCGGTGCTGGGTGTTCATGGATTCGCTGATGGCCACGGCCATGCGGCCCAGCAGGTTGCGACCTTCGGCCAGGTCGTTGTTGTAAAAGCGCAGCAGGCCCGAGATCTCGCCGCCGCCGAGCATGCCTTCGTTCAGTTCGATGGAGGCGCCCCCAGCGGTTTGGAAAAACACTTTCAAGTCCCCGCTGCCGGGGTACAGGCTGGCGTTGTCGATGCTCAGGGTGGCGGCCGTGGTGCCCAGCACCAGCGGCTGGCTGGAGGCCACGAACACGCTCATGGTGCCGTCGTCGGCCTCGATCTGCGTGGTTTGCAGGTAGCGGTTGAGGTTGCGGATCAGCGTGTCGCGCTGGTCCAGCAGGTCGTTGGGCGGCTGCCCCGAGCCCTTGGCGCGCGCGATCTGCTCGTTCACCGCGGCCAGGCTTTTGGCGATGGTGTTGATGTCGTTGATGGCGCCGTCCAGCTCGTAGCGTGCCGTGGCCTGGATTTCGTCCAGGCGCTCGGCGGCGGTGCGCATGCGGCCTGCGGTCTCGTCGATGCGCGTGAGCACCAGGTTGCGCGCCGACAGGTCCGTGGGGGCGGTGACCACGTCGGAAAACGCGTTCATCATGTCGTTGATGGCCGCGCCCAGGCCTGCCGTGCCACCGGCAAACACGTCCTGCAACTGGTTCAGCCGTGCAGAACGGATCGCGTCCCCGGCAGACACCGAGGCCGCCGAGGCCGCCTGGCGCGTCAACAGCTCGCTGTGGTTGCGGATGATGGTCTCGACATTGACCCCCTTGCCGATGTACCCGCCGCCCGTGAACTGGCCCTGCACGGTCTGCAGCACCACGCTCTGGCGCGAATAGCCCGGCGTGCTGACGTTGGCAATGTTGTGCCCCGCTGTCTGCAGGGCCACCTGGTTGGCCAGCAGCGCCCGGGCACCGACGTTGAGCAGACTCATGTGCTACTCCTCAGGCCAGCGCCCGTTGTGCCCGCAGGGCGCTGTTGATCGCGCCGCTGAGCTTTCTGGCGTACTCGGGATCGGTGGCGTAGCCCGCCTTTTGCAGCGCGGCCGCGTAGGCCACCGCCGAGCCTGTTTTGGCGACGGATTCGGCCTTTTCGTAGCGCGGGCTTTCCTTGATCAGGCGGGCGTAGTCGCGGAACGATTCCTCGTAGGAGTCGTAGGCGCGGAACTTGGCCGTCACCTTGCGCGGCTGTCCGTCGATGTATTCGGTGGTGGTCACCTCGGCCACCTTGCCCGCCCAGCCCTT
>JAYRLJ010000415.1:0-2615 GCA_041905305.1 Hylemonella sp.
CGAGCAGAGCAAGCTGAACCTGCGCGTGGGCCGGCACGTGGTGTCCTGGGGCGAGGCGCTGTTCTTCCCCGGCATCTCGCTCGCCCAGGGGCCCGCGGACGGCACCAAGACCGGCGTTCCCGGCACCGAGACCAAGGACCAGCTGCTGCCCGAGGATCAGGTCTCGTTCTCCTTCGAACTCAACCCGCGCTGGTCGATCCTCGGACACGCGCAGTTCAACTTCCACCCGACCATCGCGCCGGCGCCGGGCTCGTACCTCAACTCCTCCGACGGTGTTGGGCCGGGCGGCCGTTGCCTCGGGCCCTGGGCCCGGCTGCCGGCGGTCGCGCAGGCCTTCCCGAACGGGTTCGAGGGCTGCTCGTTCGGCAACCGGCGCGACGACATCCTGCCCGGCAAGACGGGCCAGTGGGGACTGGGCACACGCTGGCGCGCTACGGACGAGACCGAGGTGGGTCTGTACTACCTCAACTACCACGACCGCACGCCGGTGCCCGAGATCAACGCCTTCACGCCGGGCACGGTGACGCCGGGGTTCTTCAACGTTCCGGGCAACCAGATCGGCAACGGCTCGTACCGTGTTCGCTACTTCGACGACGTGAAGCTGATCGGTGCGACCTTCAGCACTACCTTCAACATCGTGACCGTGGCCGGCGAGATCTCCTACAAGGACGGCGCGCCGGTGCTGGTGAATACGCTGGTCAACCCGCAGGCGCCCAACAACCCGTCGAGCTACATCCCCAATCCGACGCGCGGCAAGGTCACGCAGTTCAACATCAACGCCTTCTCGAACCTCGGCCGCACGCCGATTGCGGATTCGACGATCCTGATCGGCGAGCTGTCGTACATCCGCGTCGGCAAGCTCGAGGCGCGCAAGGCACCCGGCGTCGAGAACTTCCCGGCGGCGCAGCAGGCCTTCTTCCCGGCCAGCGACGTGGCGAGCTTCGCGACCAAGGACGCCGTGGCCCTGAGCTTCACCGCGAGCCTGGGCTACCCCGGCCTCTTCGAGGGCGTGGATCTTGCGGTGCCGATCAGCTACTCGCAGCAGATCAAGGGGCGCACGCTGGTCGGTGGTGTCGGCGGCGAGGGTGACAAGCGCTACAGCGTGGGCGCTACCTTCACCTTCCGCGGCAACCTGTCGCTGGGCCTGAACTACCTCGGGTTCCTGGGCGACGCCAATCTGGCGCTGAAGACCAACCGCTTGCTGACCGACCGCGACCAGCTCTCGCTGATCGCCAAGTATTCGTTCTAGGCGTCGTTTCCGCCGCGCTCGACGAAGCGCCGGGTGGCTGCAGAAGTCTCCCGGTGCTTCGTGTTTCCCCCCGGGGGGGGGGCGGGTACATACGGTCGTCCGTTCGGACGACTCAGCGCTGGCAACCTGCTACGAGACTAAGGGCATTGGTCTTGGCCCTGCCACCCCAGCATCGCACCGGAGACGACCATGCGCACGCAGAAATCTGGCATCGAATCAGTCCCTGGCCAGCGCAGCGGATCTGGGCATGAAGCACCCGATGCTTCGCCTGGATCGGCACTGGAGATGCTTGTCGCGATGGTGGTGGCTGCCGCCTTGTTGCTGGCCGTGCCATGGGTAGGACGCCACGCTGTCAACGGCGCCTCGAAGTGGATGCACGCAGAGTTCCAGGCTCGGTGCGCGCCGGCGCACCCAGCCAGCGCCGACGTCGCTTGGCTGTTGTGCCTGGCCCTGCGGTGACAGCGCGGCACGCTCCGAGCGGTCTTTCGCCCGACTCGTGGATGGCCGCTTGCACGGCGACGCCCCGAGTCGGTTGATCTTCGACCCGGTTCGAGCCTCCCACGGTCCGAGGTCCATCTGGTGCAGACGCACACCCCCGTCACCGTTCGCACCCACCTCGGCCTGCTGCTGCTGGGGCTCGTCTACATCTTCTCGTACATCGACCGCCAGGCGATCGCGATCCTGATCGAGCCGATCAAACGCGAATTCGGCGCGTCGGACACGATGATGGGCCTGCTCACCGGCCTTGCGTTCGGGCTGCTGTACGCAGGCCTAGGTGTACCCGTGGGCAAGCTGGCGGATCGCGCCAACCGGCGCAACATCGTGGCCGTCTGCTGCACCATCTGGAGCTTGGCCACGATGGCCTGCGGCTTCGCGCAGCAGTTCTGGCAGCTGCTTGCAGCGCGCATGACGGTGGCGGTGGGTGAAGCTGGCGGCATGGCGCCTTCGATCTCGATGGTGTCCGACATGTATCCTCGGCGGCAGCGGTCGCTGGTGATTGGCCTGTTCATGATGGGCCCGCACTTCGGCGTGCTGATCGGGCTGGCTGTCGGCGGCTGGATCGCGCAGCACCACGGCTGGCGCGCGGCGTTCCTGTGGTTCGGCGCGCCAGGCGTCGTGCTCGGGCTGCTGGTGTGGCTGCTCGTGCGCGAGCCCGTGCGCGGCGGATTCGATGGCCCGGCCGAACCGCCCAGCGCGGCTGCCGCTGCAACCGAGTCGCTGTCGGCTCAGTTGCGCCGGCTGTTGGCCGACCCCGCGTTTCGCCACATCTGCTGGGGCTGCGGCATGGCCGGCGTGGCCGGCTACGGCTATGCCATCTGGACGCCGAGCTTCCTGATGCGCACACATGGCCTCACGCTGGCACATG